>NZ_LWFZ01000795.1:0-4599 GCF_001635225.1 Oleiphilus sp. HI0086 | reverse complement strand
GCAAGTTAGTTAAAAGAAGTTTTGATATCAAACAGGGAATTGATAAAGATGTTGCACGAAAAATGGTTAAGATGGTGAAAGAAGCCAAGCTTAAAGTTCAGGTGGCAATTCAAGGTGATAAAGTTCGTGTTACGGGTAAAAAACGAGATGACTTGCAAGAAGTGATGCGCTTCTTCAAAGAATCGGATCTTGATATTCCGCTGCAATTCAATAATTTTAGAGATTAAGCTTAGAACGCTGAATCGGCTGTTGCTTCCTTTAGGGTGCTTTTATCTTCAATTCGCGATGAAAATATAAAAATATGTCTCAAGCACACTTAGGCTGGCGCCAGTCTTTAAGCTCTCTAAAGCACCCTCGGGTTCTGTCGATGCTGTTCTTCGGGTTTTCGGCAGGAATTCCCTTACTGTTAATATTTTCTTCGCTGTCTTTATGGTTGCGTGAAGCAGGGGTCGAACGCTCGACGGTTACTTATTTTAGCTGGGCGGCTTTAGCCTATTCTTTCAAATTCTTATGGGCGCCACTTGTTGATCGCCTTCCTGTGCCTTTGCTAACAGCCAGAATGGGGCGTCGAAGAGCATGGTTATTGATTTCCCAGCTAGCTGTTATGTCTTCTATCGCAATGATAGCTGCCGTTAACCCGGCTCAAGAAAGTGCTTTGAGCGTTATGGCTTTTGCGGTTGTGATGCTGGGGTTCTCATCGGCGACGCAAGATATTGTAATCGACGCCTATCGAATCGAGTCTGTTGGCACCGACCTGCAGGCATTGATGTCTTCCACCTATATTGCGGGCTATCGTATTGGCATGCTGGTCTCGGGAGCAGGGGCTTTGTTACTGGCCAGCTCTTTTGGCTCATCTGGTGAGGAATATGTCTATGATGCTTGGAGATCTACCTACTTGCTGATGTCTTTGACCATGTTAGTCGGGCTTGCTACGACCTGCATGGTGAGAGAGCCGAGCACAAGTAATGATACAAATAGTGCTTTTACTTCTGCTCAATATCTGAGGTTTTTGCTGTTATTTGTCGCCAGTATTGCACTGTTTGTATCGGTGTATATTCTAGGCTCTGAACTGGCTGCAGAATTGAAAATCTTCTTGGCTGAGTTGTTTAAGAACTCTGCTTTAGGGAACTTGCTAGTTGAATGTTTACGCCTGCTTACAGGGCTTTTAACTGTCGCACTGTTTATTCGTTCGATGGCCAATACCCCCTTTTACGAAAAGACACTCATACATCAATCTTATATTGCTCCCGTTGAAGAGTTTTTTAGCCGCTACGGTCTAAAGCTAGCGGTCTTATTGTTGATATTTGTCGGCTTCTATCGTATTTCAGATATTGTCTTAGGGGTAATCGCGAATGTTTTCTTTCAGGATATGGGCTTTAGCAAAACAGAGATCGCGACGGTTGTAAAAACCTTTGGCCTATTTATGACGATCGCAGGGGGATTTTTAGGAGGCGTGTTATCTGCTCGTTATGGTGTGATCAAAATGCTTTATACCGGTGCTTTTTTAACCGTCGCAACTAATCTCTTGTTTATGCTGCTGGCAGAGTCGGGTCATAATATTGAGTTGCTGTATTTTGTGATCTCGGCCGATAACCTAACGGCAGGATTGGCCAGTGCGGCATTTATAGCCTTCCTTTCAAGCCTGACCAATGTGTCTTTTACCGCTGTTCAATATGCAATATTTAGTTCGCTGATGACGCTTTTGCCAAAAGTAATCGGAGGGTATTCGGGGAGTATGGTTGATAATTTGGGCTACTCAAACTTCTTTTTACTTGCGAGTTTGATGGGTGTCCCCGTTATTGCCTTAATATATTGGATTCAACGTTATTCTGCGTTTAAGGATGCTTAGCGGCTCTCGTTCATAGACAGTAGGCTAACGTTAAATATAGCATTGTCTGTTTTTGATAAGTTCAATGAAGTCTGTTTCCGATATTGGCGGGCAATAATGATAACCTTGAACAAGGTCGCAATGCATATCTTGAAGGAGCGAAGCCATGTGATGGTTCTCGACGCCTTCTGCGACGACTTGTATTCCCAGTGCATGAACCATCTCAATGATGCCTCGAACTAAGGTTCGATCTTCCTGTGATACGAGAATTTCATCAATAAAACTCTTATCAATTTTGAGGATTTCAATTGGTAACTTTCTCAGATAACTCAAAGATGAGTGGCCTGTACCAAAGTCATCTATTGCGGTTCTGATACCCATGCTTTTTATTTCGTGGAGCGTCTGAACTGCCAGGTCCAAATCGTCCATAATTGCGGTCTCAGTCACTTCAAGCTCAAGTGTTGAAGGGTCAATTCCAAATGTGCCCAGTGAGCGTGCTAGGTCTTCTTGAAGCAAGCCTCTATGGAAGTGACGTGCAGAAATGTTGAGTGCCAATATGAAGTCGGAGTCAAGATAGGTCTGCCACTCTTTTAGGTGTTTGCAGCATTGATGAATTACCCATTGGCTGATAGGAATAATTTGGCCATTTTCTTCAGCAATTGGGATGAACTCAAAGGGGTTGCGATATTTTCCATCTTCTTGCTTCCAACGGATCAGTGCTTCAGCGCCTTTGATGGAGCCAGTGTCGAGATCAATTTTGGGTTGGAAGAATAACTCAAACTGCTCTTGCTCTAGCGCAACATTTAACTGACTGCGTATTTTTAAGCGATGCGCTGGCTGGTCGTTCTCACTTGCTTGATATATCACATATGTATTTTTGCCACGTTTTTTGGCTTGATACATGGCAATGTCAGCATTACTAATTAATTTGTCGGAGTCATTGCCGTGATCGGGGGCGGCGGCAATGCCGATACTCGCGCTCATGTAAATATCTTCATTGCCTAAATGAAATGGTGTGCCAAAAGAGTCAACAATTGCTTGTGCAAATTGTTTGGCATTATCTGTGCCATCTTGTTTTTCCATCACTGCAATGAATTCGTCACCACCATGTCTAGATAGTAGTGTGTGAGGGGGCAGCTCGGCTTCAAGGCGCAGAGTTATGGCCTTGAGTAGTGCATCGCCAACACCGTGTCCCAGAGAGTCATTTACATCTTTAAATCCATCAAGGTCGATAAACAGGACAATCGTCTGGTCTTTGTTTTGACTTGCCGAAGTCAGGGCGGTATCGAGCCTGTTTGATAGAAGCCTGCGGTTAGGTAGGCCAGTAAGCAAGTCATGATAAGCTCGGTGACGGGCTTCCTCTTCTTTGAGTTTTAGTTCGCTGATATCCCTAAAGCTCCAAGCCAGGCCAATAATCTCGCCAGAGTTGTTTTTCGTCTGGGGGTTGGAATATGCCTCAATAGTTCGACCCTTTAGTGTTTTTATTTCACACAGACGCTGCTCTTTGGGAGTCTCGAGGCTGAATTTAAACTCGGCTGTCAGTGAGTTTGGCTCGCTGATGAGGGTTTCTGTTTCTTTTAGAAAGTCTGCTATATGGTTGATGTTCTTTTCTTCAGGGTCGATACGGAACATCTCACAGAAATTTGGGTTGTAGAGTCTGACTCTACCTTCCAGATCGAGCACTAATAGAGCTTCATGGCTCGACTCTAAACTTGCATGCAATAGTGAATGAGATTCTTTAAGCGCACTCTGGGTTATCTTAAGTTCTGTAACTTGGCGCTCTAGTTCTTTATTGCGTGTAATGAGTTCCTTTGCTGACAGTTGAACGGAGCGCTCGAGGGTTGTTCTTTGTTCATCAGCTTCGACATAACTATTATGTACGGCATTCAAAAATGCAGTAATGCGAGGGTCATCCGGCACTTCTGATAGGTGCTTTTCGATCTGCTCTAGAATGAGTTTATGGTACTTCATAGCTTTCGTTTGTACTGCATGTTACTTAATGAACGTAGAGTCATTAATTTTCTATGTTACAAGGTTATCTCTACTTCACTTTAGAGTGCGTGCTGAAAATGCTTTTTAACCTAGGAAAGCAGGAGTCGAGTTCTCATTAAGTACCCGGCACATGACTATTTCAAGTGAATCTACTTAAATTTAGACTATATTTCTGTGTTTCGCTGTGAAATTTTAATGTTACTTGAATTGTCTTTTAGCCAAGCCAGAGATATTGGCACATAGAAGTAGAGCTCAGTGGCATAGGCACGCCTTCTGTTTCCAACAGTGAAGTTTGTTCCAGAAACTTATCGGAGCCTATCGGGAAGGAGCACTTTCCTTGAGCATTAATTATTCGGTGCCAAGGAATGCGGCTGTCTTTAGGTAGTTGTTTTAATATGTAGGCGACGTAACGTGCTTTGCCTGGGTGCCCTGCCAGGGATGCTATTTTCCCGTAAGAACAGACTTGCCCGCTGGGGATGCTCGCCAAGCAGGCCAGTATAGCCTGCTTGCATTCACTTTCGTTTGTTGCCATTGGGAGTTAGATTCTTAGTCCACCATCGACATCGATGACCCGGCCTGTAAGGTAATTATTTTCAAAAATGTGCACCACACTTTGTTGAATATGGCTAGGTTGGCCGGGGCGACCTAAAGGGATAACTTTCTTCATATGGTCTTGAGCCTCAGGTTTCATACTGGCTGTCATTTCCGTTTCCATAAAACCGGGAGCGATCGCCATAGAGCGAATATTATAGCGCGCGAGTTCCTTGGCCCAAGTGACG
>NZ_LWFZ01000794.1:0-4943 GCF_001635225.1 Oleiphilus sp. HI0086 | reverse complement strand
CCCTTTGTGGGCGATGTTGGCTGGCCTGGTTATATTTTTCTTTCAATGATGAACCCTGACTCGTCACCACAATGAATATAAATTTCACCGTCACCTTGTAAAGGAGTAGGAAATTCAATTTTACCCCGACCACAAAGGTCATCACCCTCGCAAGTGCCTTGCCAGCTAAACTCAAGATAAGGTGTTCGGTGAGATACCCTAACATCGAGCCACCCTTTTACAGCACCAAAAACGAACTGGCCTAATCCATCTTCAGTAAACTCAAAATAACCGGGTTCATCGAGGTCAACGTAGTCTTGAGGCCAAGTTGTCATTGACTTAATTTTCCATCGGCCTACAAAATCGTGCACTGAATTCTCCCTGAAATATAACGCCGCCATTTGCGGGATGAGTTTTATGGCGACGTTTATGCGTTTCTTTGCATAAACGGTGACAGAAAACGAAGATCCGAAAGATGGCCTGGTTATATGATTTTTGCTTTTAGTCTTTTGACCTTATGCTCTTAATTTATTGTTAAGAACTCAGAAACGACGCAATAAACCATACAATAATTTTTATTTTGTTTATCTGATTTTGACCACGATAAACCCTAAATTCTTACCTGAACTGTCAACGAAACCACCCATCAAAGTGACCCGATTACGCTGAGCAAAAAACTAATTTTTAGAACACTGAACCTTGATGATAACCTGACTTTATAAGAAGGCCATCTTTGCACAAAACTAAGAAAACCGCGTACAAGTGTTTGGTACTTTTGCGCATATAACGCCGCAATTTGCGCGACGGAGTGGAATGGCGGCTTGTTTGCGTGTTTTTGCAAACAAGGTGACAGCCCACGAAGTTCCGCAAGATTACTTGGTTATATGCCTACTGCTTGTAGGGGCTGAATATGATTTTCTGGCCGTTTTGCTGATAAGTCATGAACTGACTGCAAATTAAGCCAAAACTCAGGTGACGTATTAAAAGACTCTGATAATAGCCATGCAGTTTCAGGGGTTACCCCACGCTTACCACGCACTATTTCATTTATGCGCTGTATAGGAACGCCTAGATGTAATGCCAATGCTTTTTGAGTTACCTCAAGAGGCTCTAGAAACTCTTTGAGAAGAATAACTCCTGGGTGTGTTGCTATGCGATTTGAAGGAATCATAATTTACCTCATATTTAGTGGTAATCCACTATTTGGACATCATGAGCAGCGTTAGAATCCCAGCGAAATACAATACGCCACTGAGAATTAATACGAATACTATGGAAACCGTCTAGGTCACCTTTAAGTAGCTCAAGCCTATTTCCGGGAGGCGACTTAAGGTCATCTAGGTTCTGAGCAGCATTAATAACATCAAGCTTATATAAAACTAACTCATGTATCTGATTGGGCAGCTTTCGTGCCCAACGACTAGAAACACCATTAAACAGATCTGATGTAGTTTTATTGCCAAAGGAAATAATCATTTAGGCATATTAACGAATACACGGTATTCATGCAACATATAACGCCGCAATTTGCGCGACGGAGTTAGATGGCGGCTTGTTTGCGTGTTTTTGCAAACAGGGTGACAGCTCACGGAGTTCCGCAAGATTGCTTTGTTATATTTAATCACGCAGCCTCAAAAGAAACTGAGTGAACGTTACCTAAATTGATATTTTGTTTGGCCTGCCAAAGGTCATAGTTGTCTTGCATTGCCAGCCAGCTTTCAGGACTACGACCTACAGCTTTGGATAGCCTTAATGCCATTTCAGGTGTTACACCACTTTGCCCCTTTAAAATACGGTTAAGTGTCGATGATGCGACATCTAGCTGTTTGGCTAAAAAGCGGCAGCTATAACCGAACGGCTCAAGGTATGTTTCTTTAATGAACTCACCGGGATGAGGAGGGTTATACATGCTCATTAGTGATAGTCCTCGTAATTTAATATGAATGCATTGCCATCTTTGAATTCGAAAGTTACTCGCCAGTTACCATTAACCGAAATAGACCAAATACCTTCACGGTCACCTTTTAATGGGTGCAATTGATAACCTGGTAAATCAACATCCTCGATTACATGAGCAGTATCGATAGCCGCCAGTTGCATTTTCAATTTCCTTGCATGGCTATTCTGAATGCCCGCAGTACTCCCTGATTCAAAGTACTTTTTGAGACCTTTATGCTTAAACGATTTAATCATAAGCTGATGGTAGCATGATGCGCACTACGCATCAATAAATATAACGCCCAGCTCACCGGAGGAGCAAAATTGGCGTGACTTTTTGCTCCAGCAAAAAGCGCGACACATTTTGCGGAGTCCGGTGGAGCTGCTTGTTATAGCTTTTATTGGTATTCAAATTTGGTTTTAGCCTCACCAGTTTCATTTATAGTTAGTGTAAATGACTTCCAATCACCGCCAGTATGCGATTTCATAACTGAGTGAAGCTTAGGCACAACGGTATAGAGCCGCTCTCTTTCAGGTTTTACAAGTGCCTTTGAGACCCTTTTACCATCAATTACATAACTAAATTTGGATCCTATTGAACTACTACCATCTTCTGAAGTGTGATATTTAAACTCACACGAAAGAGATTCATACCCTAGCTCACTGCTTATCATCATGAGTTCGCTCAACTCATTCAATAGTGATACTTGCTCATCCATAATATTCATAAATCACCATTCCTGCTATAACGCCGCCAGCAGCGGCCGAGTGAAACGAGGTCCAGCGACCGCAGGGAGCGATGCTGCCTGGCCTTGTTATGTTTGCCTGAACCATGGTATTGGGCTTTTATCGCCACGACCTTTCCTTGCACTCTCAATAAGGCTAACAAGACTGCGCTTATCATATTTCTTCGCTGTGTCAGTATCTCTAATTTGTATGCCTCGGGAATCATAATCTATGTAAATTTCATCGTTGTTAATAATCAATAGATAACAATAATAACCATCCCTCATTTGATGGCTTGAACCAATTAATTGAGTAAAAAATACATCGAATTTCCCGTCACTTCCGACTGCGCAGCGCCAACGTTGTATCATTGCTTCACGCGATTGAACTTCATCTGCTGCCAGTTCCTTAACTCTTTCGTAGAATTTTGTTTCTTTCAAAGGCGCAGACTTAAACTTCAATTGACCAATCCTTTATTTGAAAACATAACGCCCGCCTCAACGAGCAAATTTTGCTGGCGGCAGTTTTGCAGCGCAGCGCAAAAATGGTGACAGTAAAATTTGTCCGTTGGAGGCGCTTGTTAAATGCTTTTTTATGGAATAGCATAGATGCACATATTATATGCGCATATGGAGCAAATAACATGCAGACATTTTTTGACCAACAAGCACCTAAAAAAGCTACCAACTTAACAGTAAATAGCGACCTTTTAAATCAAGCTAAAAGCTTGAAAATAAATTTATCTGCCACACTTGAACAAGCTCTAATTGTGCAAGTGAAAAACGCGCAGCGCGAGCAATGGCTTCAAGAAAACAAAGATGCAATTGATGAACTTAATAAGCTAAGTGATGAAAACGGTTTATTCTCTGACTCGTTTAGGAGTTTTTAATGAGCCAATTTACGCTGTACCTGAATAAAGATAAAAGCAGCAAAAAAACCTACCCATATTTTGTAGATGTTCAGAACAACTTGTTAAGTGATTTAAACTCTAGACTGGTTATACCGCTAACCCCTTCAAAAAAAGTAAACGAAAAAGCAGCCCAAAAGCTATGCCCTACCATCAATATCGACAGCGAAGAATTTGTTCTTGTGACGAATCAGATGACCACTGTACCTAA
Organism: Oleiphilus sp. HI0086; assembly: GCF_001635225.1. Lineage (NCBI taxonomy): Bacteria > Pseudomonadati > Pseudomonadota > Gammaproteobacteria > Oceanospirillales > Oleiphilaceae > Oleiphilus > Oleiphilus sp. HI0086. The sequence continues at coordinate 1,182 of NZ_LWFZ01000794.1, read as the reverse complement.
GTCACTACTAAAATCAGAAGTAGACTCACTTGAACAATATCGCTATGAAATCATCGATGCCATAGATATGCTGATTACCGGCATTTAACGCCTGCATTAGCGGCTTGGTTGAACTGGCGGATTTTTTGCGTTTCTTTGCAAAAAAGGTGACAGTTTAACCAAGTCCTTGCTAGATGCACTTGTTATGTTTTTAATACACTACGGTAGTTGTAGTGTTGTTAATATATGTGCTTGATGTTGCTTGCCCCTGGCTCTTTGGCCCGCCGATTAAGCCCCAGCCAATGCCTACAAGCTTGCCGTCATTGAATATGTATGGTGTGAATTCATCATCAGTTGTGATGCCATCAGCTTGTCGGCCGGTACGCATATAGTAAATTTCTACGTTTATGCCTTCTTTAATATATCTGTCTGCCTTTTTGCGCGAGTTCCGAGGTACGGATTCTTGAGTAGGCCTTAAGATTGCTAGAACCTTTTCTTTAGCATCTCCGAGGGATACTTGATCTTCAACTCGATCATATTGCGCTGTAGCCTGATCAATGCGATATCCAGCGCTACAAGCTGATATAGCAATACAGATGAGTAGTACGAGTGACTTTTTAATCATTTCTATTTCCTTGGTGATTTACTGATGAAACATAACAGTTTCTTATACGGAATCCATAATTTACCTTATTAGGCGGCGTCCGTATAATCCATATTTGAAATTTACAAAGGATTGTAAATAAAGCATAAGGAAATAGATATGTCTCAGGTCACGGATGATCGAGAAAAACGTTTTTGGAACAACTATATAGCTCAACTTTCTGAGCGCAATATCAAGCCCGCTCTGTTCCAGTGGTATGTGCGTCATTGTGAGCAGTTTATTCGGTATTATACGGACGTCCGGCTTAAGGAACATACCGATCAAAGTGTTCAGGATTACTTCTCAAACTTACTTGAGAGTAACAAGCTCAAGGCTTGGCAGAAGCGGCGTTTTTCAAGGTAGTTGTCGCCTGAGCATTTAAGCTGCTTGTTTTTCCTTCTCCGGGTTCAACTTAACGTCACCCACTTTCTCCCAGTTCCGCGTAGCTTTTGACCACCTTATTTGGTTCTTTCTTTTCATCTTGCGATAAAGCTCATCCCTCTTCGATAATATTTCTTCATCCAGACCTAAGTGCCTTTGCTCTGGGGTAACAAAGTTAA
>NZ_LWFZ01000793.1:0-1764 GCF_001635225.1 Oleiphilus sp. HI0086 | reverse complement strand
AAGGCACTTAGGTCTGGATGAAGAAATATTATCGAAGAGGGATGAGCTTTATCGCAAGATGAAAAGAAAGAACCAAATAAGGTGGTCAAAAGCTACGCGGAACTGGGAGAAAGTGGGTGACGTTAAGTTGAACCCGGAGAAGGAAAAACAAGCAGCTTAAATGCTCAGGCGACAACTACCTTGAAAAACGCCGGAGTCGGTATAAATGAACTAATGAAAGGGGCGTCGTCTGGCATTTCTAAGTAGTTAAAGTCAGGACTCTTGATCATATTCTTTGCTAAGGTTATCTCGTTAACAACAGTAGTATCAGTTTCGAGAGTCTTCACTATGTCTTGGAGGTCTTGAAGATCATAAGTCATATTGTGATTGGTCATTAATTTTTGCCTCCGTTATGTTTGTTTTTCAATTGATCTAAGTAATTTGACCAGCTTTGCATCATCTCAATTCTTCCTTCTAGGTGACTCGTCCTATTGTATGCTCTTCCATTTGTATCTTTTACGGCATGGGCTAGCTGGTGTTCAATATAATCAATTCGGTAACCTAATATTTCGTCTAGAAGTGTTCTCGCAGTGGCTCGAAATCCATGTGGTGATACTGTCTCGTTGTCATATCCTAAAGTTCGTAGCGCTGTGCGAATGCCATTATCGGATAATGGACGAGATGCGCCTCTAGCACTAGGAAATACATATGCTCCTCTCTGTCCAGTTTCTTCCTTGTATTGCTCTAAGATTGTATAAACTTGATTGCTTAAGGGAACAATAAAAGCCTCCCTCATTTTCATTTTAAAATCCGGAATCTCGATTCTTCTGTTTTCCCAATTTATTTCGTTCCATTCTAGTTTTCGTAGCTCTCCAGGACGTATGAACAAATGCGGTGTTATTGTTAGCGCAGTTTTTACGACCATCCCTCCGTTGTAGCCATCTATTGCGTTGAGTAATACTCCTAGTTCTGTTGGACAGGTAATAGCAGCTCGGTTTTTTTCCTTTGGTATTTTAAGTGCACCTTTTAAATCAATACTGCAATCTCTGTCGGCTCTCCCAGTCGCCACCGCGTATCTCAATATCTGGCCCGCAGTTTGTTTAGCTCTATGTGCTGTTTCAAGTTTCCCTTTGCCTTCAATTTTCTTTAATGGAACTAGAAGGTCATTTGCATTAACTTTCCTTACCTCAAGACATCCAAGATGAGGAAACATATCTCGTTCTAAGGCTCTTAATACACGCTTCTTGTGACCGTCAGACATGTTTAGCATTTTTACTTCGAACCACTCGAGAGCAATGGACCGAAATGTATTCTGTGCATCGTCTAGTTGATTGGCTTTTCTTATTCTCTTTATTTGACTTGGGTCTTCACCTGCTGCCAAAAGGTTTTTTGCTTCAGAGGTTTGTTCTCTTGCTTTAGCGAGGCTTGTATCTGGATAGATTCCAAGGGATATGGTTTTTTGTTTGCCATGGAAACGATAGGAAAGTCTCCAATATTTTCGTCCATTGGTCTTTACGAGCAAAAATAAACCTCGTCCGTCGCTCAATTTAAGGTCCTTATCTCCTGACTTGATTCTATCTACTTTTGTTGCTGTTAGTTTCATTTAACCACTCTTTTTTTTACTATCGATAGACCTTCTCGCACAGTATGGGACGCTACGAGATGATCTACGTTGTATTTAAGAATACTGATATGAATCGAAATAAAAACATCGTTAAGCCGCTTCACGCAGTAATAGGAACGCAAAAAAGTTGGTTGGTTTTCTGTTTGATATATATGTGGAAG
>NZ_LWFZ01000792.1:0-5207 GCF_001635225.1 Oleiphilus sp. HI0086 | reverse complement strand
ATGTGGCAAGTCTGGGAGGGGGAGCTCCTGGCAGTTGGAATATACCGGTTAGCAGTTCTTATTCTGTGGAAGGCGTTAAGGTCGAAGGGCGCCGTGTAACCTATAAGATACAACTATCAAATCAATGAGAAAATAATAATGGCAAATGAGCGCCGACGGACAGAACGGCATAATTGGTTGCGTTTGGAATCTAGTGTTTACATTAAACGAAGCCTTTTTAAAAAGGAATGGATACCTGTTGTACCTTTTGACTTCAGTCGTTATGGCATGGGGATTCAGACTGACGAGGTCTATCACTTAGGGGACGAAGTAGTTCTATCCCTAAAGTTGTTAAAAGAGGATGTAGAAGTTGAGTTGCCTTTGCTTAAAGGGCTTGTTCGATATAAAGAAAAGCACCATAGCCGATTTAATTACGGTGTTGAGTTTAGTTTTGCCTCTAAGCATGACAAGTTAAAGATTAATGATGAACTGGTTGCAATTGAACAGATTTTGAGAAGGTTCGAAAATGACAGAGCCGCGTCGACAGAGGGTAGCTTAGATAGCTCTTCGACTGCGGGAGCCCCGGGTGGCTAAGCTGAAAGATTATGTGACGGGTGCGCTGCTTGTTTGTCTTGTTTTTTTAGGCCTAATTCTTTTTGCCTTGTATGACAAAAGTGCACCCAACGAGCACCAAAAGCCTGATTATAATTTTAGTTCCGATTGCGATATTAGTGCCGATGACTGTCGTTTGCACCTATTCAATGACTTGGAGCTTAGACTTCAAGTAAGTCCTAGTGAAATTAAAGCCCTAGAACGTTTCCAGTTGAAGTTTCATACAATGAACAATGCTGGAGCAGAACTCTCAAACCTTGTTGCTTGGGTTGAAGGGCGAGATATGGATATGGGGCAACACTTCTTATCCTCCAAAGCTGAGTTGGCTAACGAATTTTTATTAAGTGGAATGATTCCAATATGTACGGTCGATGCTGAGATGGTATGGCGCTTAGTTGTCAACTTTGAGTTTCAGGGGAAAACGATTCGTTTAGATTTTGATCTTAAGACTTCTCAGCATGGGCTCTAAGCTATGGTAAATAGGCTTCCTTTCACAATTCTTCTTGTCGGCATTTCTATCGCAATTATTGTGCTTGCAATGCGTTTTATGTCTTCAGATATAGAACGGGATATAAAAGCTAAATACCTTAAAGCGGGGGACTTTGACTTACTGCACGAGGGTAAAGCATTTAGCCTGGGCCAATTGCGCGGCCATCCTGTCATTCTTTATTTCGGCTACACTTACTGTCCTGATGTATGCCCTGTTGGTTTGTCAAAGATACGAGATGTATTGAGCAGTCATGAAGACTTTAAGGATGTCCCCGCATTGTTTATAACGGTTGATCCGCATCGTGATGATGATAAGCGTTTAAAAGAATACACCGGATTCTTCCATCCAAATATTATTCCTTTAAGTGGGAGTGTTGAACAAATTACTTCGGTTAGCTCAGCTTACGGAACTTTTTTCCGTTCAGGTCGTGAAAAGGCAGGTGAAGGCAATAGCTATACAGTTGATCATAGTGCTTTTGTCTATTTGTTAGATGATCAAGGAAGGTTAATGCGAGTGCTTGATCATGACGTTCAAGCTGAGCAAATATCTGAACTACTTCATAAGTTGCTGTGATTACTAGATTTTCACTTGCGATAGTACCTATCTATTTTTTATACTCGTTACATCTTGTTACTTTTAAATATTGAAATAGACAATAACAATAAGTGGGATCAAAGATGGATTACGCCGACGGCCTGAAAAACGTTCTAATTCAAAAAATAAATAAAACCGAAAAGAGCTTATATAGCTTAAAGCTGGACTATTGCCGCTTTGTATATGGCTTATCTCATCGCTCTAAAGTTATGTATGATCAGGTAGTTTATCAAGTTAGATCTGTTGATCTTGATTCGATGACTCGAAGCGATGGCGGTGAATGGAGTCGCCCGGTAATAAGTGCTGTGAGAATTGAAGATAACCGACCGGTCAATAATGAGGCCGTTGATTTAGGCCGGAATTGGGAGCTATTTGCCGGTTAGGCAAATATTCCCCACTCATCAAGCTGTGCACTCAACGACATTTCCTTAGGAATACGGTCATAGCTTGACCAGTTCTTGGCAGCCTTCGCGCCAGCTCTAACCATTAAGTCGTTGTCACTACTAAGTTTTCGGTAGAGTGCTTCCCTGTAGTAGGCGAGCGCATTTTCTGTCGTCAAATTTAAATTAGACTTTAATACCAACATCGCTATCTCTTTCCTGCTTTGAGTGCCGCACTTTGCTTCTTTGCCAATCAAATCGATTGCTCCAATCAGGTAAAGGCTAATCGCTTCGCGTAACCAAGACAGATTCTCCTGGTGCAGGTCACCATAATTTCTTTTGATGTCTAACAGCTGGATGCCAGAAAAGGTTTGAGCTTTTTTAAGACTTTCCATCTTGGTTTCGTACTCTTGATTATCGACAACATCGCCTTGCATCAAGCGCTTAATCACTCTGTCAATATGCCCGCTCTCTGCGTAGCCAGCAGCTGTGTATAAGTTATGTACGCGGAAGGCAAGTGTGCCGAGCAAAGTAAGTAATGCTATTTCAAGGCTATGTATGAAAACAACCAGCATTGTTTAGTCTCCAAATTCTCAAATGTGACGACATTATACATCATGTAATTCTATGTAAATGGAATTGGGTAGCGTTAAGCTAGAGTACAGGTTCACACAAGTGCAGCGGATTTACAGTGTTTTACATTTTTGATTAGTGCTGGGGGAGGGGCAATAGACTACTTAAGAAGAGGATGCTTAAGCAGTCTTTAGGTCACTTTCAATGAAGAAATTATGCATTTTCTTGAAGGTCAATGGCCGGCTAAAGAAGTATCCTTGAGCATAGTCGCATTTATTGATTACCAAGAAGTCTCTTTGGTCGATATTTTCAACGCCTTCTGCAACGACCTTCAGGTTAAGTTTATGTGCAACGGCAATGACCGCAGACGCGATTTCCATGGCATTGAGGTCATCAGGAATATCGTAAACAAATGACTGGTCAATTTTCAGAATATCTACAGGTAGGCTCTTTAAATAACTTAAAGAGGAGTAGCCTGAACCAAAGTCATCGATGGTAATAGTGGAACCAGTAGATTTGATGCTATTGAGTTGAGCTATGACAGCATCAATGTCATTCATTAGCATACTTTCGGTTACTTCTATTTCCAGGTTTTCTGCGGCGAGGCCTGAATGCTCGAGGGCGCTTGAAACAACATTTACCAGTTCCGGGTCATCAAACTGGCGTGGCGATAAGTTAACTGCAACTCTCAATGAGCGACCAGTTAGGGCATTTAATTGCATGATTTCTTTACATGCGTTTCTCAGCACCCATTCACCAATTTGTACGATCAAGCCGGTCTCTTCGGCTACGGGAATAAAGTCAGCAGGGGAAATGTCTCCCTTCGTCGCATGCTCCCAGCGTATCAGAGCTTCAACGCTAGATATTTCACCCGTCTTCAGATTAATTTGAGGCTGATAGTTTAGGTAAAAGTCGTTATTTTTAATTGCTTCACGTAATTCATTTTCAATTTCCAGAAGCTTGTTTGCGCGGAGGTTTAAGGCTTCAGTAAAGAAGTGGTAGCCATCTCGACCGTTCTCTTTAGCCATATATAAGGCAAGGTCGGCGTTCTTCATGAGCGTTTCGCTATTGATGCTGTCTGTTGGTGCTAAGGTAATGCCGATACTTGTTGATACAATCACCTCATGTTTACCCAACCTAACTGGTTCCTTAAGAGTGTCCAGGATCGTTTGAGCAATGGCAGATATTTTATCGATATCGGATATATCGTTAAGCAGAATGGTAAATTCATCCCCCCCTAAACGGGCAACTGTATCTTGCTTTCGAACACAGGATTTTAAACGGTCAGCAACCGTAAGCAGTAATTGATCACCTGCCTGGTGTCCCAGCGTGTCGTTGATGCGTTTAAATTGGTCTAGGTCGAGAAAGAACAGCGCTGTCAGTTTTTGATGTCGTCGTGCATTAAGAATGGATTGGTGCAGTCGATCAATAAAAAGCCGACGGTTTGCTAAACCGGTCAGGGAGTCAAAAAGAGCCAAGTGCTCCATTTTCTGGGTAGCTTCTTTTAAGGCTGTGACGTCAACGGCGGACAGGACGTAACTACTAATTTCGTTATGTTTATCATAGACGGCCGAGATCGTAATAGTGTTCCAGAAAACGCTAGAATCTTTCTTAGAGCAAAGAATTTCACCTTCCCAACTATCTTGTTTTTGCAGGAAGCCGCTATCGAGAGCACAAATATCAGCTGCGCAATGTTCAGAGCTTGGTTTGAGAATGCCGATTGGCTTATTTACGATTTCGTCGCGTTGGTAGCCCGTTATTTGGCAAAACTTGTCATTTACATATTCAATCAAGCCTGAGCTGCTTGTAATAACAATACTGGAACCACTATTTGTTACCGCGCTACTTAGTTTCGACATGAGTTGTTCGGTAGCTTCATGCGACTTTACGTTGTTTTTTAGCCGGGCATTAAGACGGAACAAAATGAAGCACAGTGTCCCAAACAATGCTGCCAGTCCTGCACTTGCCATGAGTTTCAATAGCATTGTCGAGCTTTCAGTATCCTCAACCGATACCGCAGCTAACACTGGCGAAGTTATCGCGAGAGTTGAAAGAAATGTCAGACCTTTATGAATCGGCTTATGCAAAGTAGTTACCAAAGCAAATTAGTTATATGTGTAAGTTATAAGTAAATTGTATGGTAATTTTCAAGAATGAAAAACACGACTTGGTTATAGACTTGTAACGATGTGACGTACAACGTTACAAAATAGTTACAGTAAGTAATTGTATTTCAAAACAATGTGAAATATGGGTTAACAAACTGGAAGGTCGGGGAATAGAGAGAATTTTTGGGTGTAAATGGAAGGCCATAACAGGAGAGTTATGGCCTAATGTTTAATTGCTTCTACGAGGCTATTTAGCTTTGTTCAGCTCTGCAGCTTGTTTTTGCCACGTGTCAGAACCTCTGACTTTGCTGAACTCCTCAAGTGCTTTTTTATCTTTTGCTGAAGGCTTGGCCAATTGCTCGATTGATGTGATACCGGCTGCTATAAGTTTCTTTTCTAAAGCTGGTCCAACACCATTGAGTGCAGTCAATTTCAACGGAGACTTTGTAGCAGGAGCTGCTTTCTTAGCTG
>NZ_LWFZ01000791.1:0-1721 GCF_001635225.1 Oleiphilus sp. HI0086 | reverse complement strand
AAAAACACTTGAAGATGAACTGCCCAACAAAGCTTATCTCAGCGATATCTATGCGCGCCTGGCCGCTATCGTGATGAGCATTATATCTCGTCGCTTCAAAGAGTTTTTGTAAACGGCTATAGGCGGCTAGCTACCAGGTTCAAACTCTGTTCGTCGCCGCCATGCCTTGATAATCACGATCAAAAACAGCAAGCCTCCGATGGTAGAGATCAAACCACCCAAGCCCATCATTCCCATCCCTATAATTTCAGGTAAACGATCTAAACCTTGAGCTGCTCCTGCAGTCTTACGTTGCACACCATAACCACCTGACCACGCGAGACCCAATATATGCATCAACTGGCCACCACCATAAACATAAGGTTGAATTGCCGCTAGGCGAGTATCTGGGGTACCTAAACCCAGCTTAGGCATGAGCAGATAAGCAATACCCATAAAGGAAAGCGTTACTCCGACAATCGAACCATGGTAATGCGCAGGTATAACTACATTCACACCTTCGATCAAAAAGCCAATGATGCCGCCTGCCGAAAACAAAATAAACGAAGCTATCATTGCTGACTTTAATGGCTTTGAAGATGCCTCAATCCTGCCTCGTTTAATCAACAGAAACAGTTGATAAACTGCGATAATGCCAAGCGGCATACTTGCCAAGCCACCGTATTGCATTAATTTAGTAAAACCTAAACGATGCCCTAGCGAATCAATTTCGCTTGAAGCATACAGCCAAGGCACCATAAGTACAGGCAATATAACCAATGCTGACAAAGCCAAAAGTAGCCCAGGCTTATAGCTAAAACGAGCACCACATGCACTTGCAAGCCATAACCAGGCAACAAGTAAAAGCAAGGTATGCGTGAACTGTAAAGTGTGCCCACCACCCCAGAACAGTAATTCGAAATAATATTCACCACTATATTCAACTGATATGCCCAGATAACTAGCCACTAACGCAATAATACTTAATAGAGCAGGAATAGCGGCTAAATACGATGCCCAGCTCAGTACCGACTCACCACTATTAAAGCCTTGAGGTATAGTCAATAAGCGAGCTACTAATAACAGCAGAATGCCAAAACCAAAAACACATAAAGCCAGGTAGAATGCTGGGTGTTGAAGCACAGGAACATAGTTATTCATCAAAGGCTCCCCTACTCCAAAAAATGGACAAGCGACCATAATCAAGGCACCAAGCGCAGCAAAGTTCCACGCCCACTGGTCCAACAAGCCACCACTAGCCGGGTTGCTGCTAGTCCAGAAAACTCCCGCCATTGATAGAAACCAAATCAATACAGAAAGGTCAACGTGCACAACCAGTGCAACATGGAAAAAGTCCACCCAGGGAATAAAGTCTTGTACGCCTGGCGTTCGAGACAAAACAAGCAGCAAAGAAAATACCCCTGCGCCTAGCAAAGAAGCGACAGCCAGCCCGAGCCATTTTTTAACAATCGTTTTCTGAGCGGCAGCAACTAGAGAAAGTTGCATTACCATAGAAGTGTTTAATGCCGTCATAATCCCTCATTATTATATTTATTGTGTCGCTCAGGATCCTATCAAATAATTGGGGTCAGTGTAAAAAAGGCCGTTATCACACCGAATCCAGTTATTTAATGGCATAAGTCGCATTTTATTCACTGTTCAAAGATTAGGCTTGCATCTCTCACTAAGAACAGTAAATAATGTGCAGCCATGGAGACTAAATAATTAGTACAAAATAAAAG
>NZ_LWFZ01000790.1:0-4109 GCF_001635225.1 Oleiphilus sp. HI0086 | reverse complement strand
ACAGCGTAAGGTTGTGATCGACTAATTCATAACCATGCTCTTCTGCAATTTCATGCTGACGCCTTTCAATAACAGGGTCTAGAAACTCAATAACTTTACCGCTTTCGGTATCGACCATATGGTCATGATGATCATCTTTCGCCAACTCGAATACCGCATGTCCACCCTCAAAGTTATGACGCAAGACCAGACCGGCAGCCTCAAACTGGGTAAGTACACGATAAACGGTCGCCAAACCTACATCATCACCCGATTCCAATAAAGCCTTATAGACATCTTCCGCACTCATATGGTGCTCATCAGCTTCTTCCAAAAGCCCCAATACTTTTAATCGTGGTAAGGTAACTTTCAAACCAACTTTTTTTAACTCTGAGTTGTCTGGCATGATTTATTTGTAATCCTATTCACAGCGTTTGCACGAATCAGGTATCATGCCTCGCTATAATGTTAGTTTCTTCTTTACAACATACTTTGCTTGCGTTTCGCCTATCTTCATAAAGATCAGCCGAAAACATTGTAAAGCAAAGATAATGGAATTCAAAAATTAGATGCAAAAGTTTTTAATTATTATTCTCACCGCTTTAAGCATAAGCGCCTGTAGCTTTCCTGGCGTTTTCAAAATCAATGTCCAGCAAGGCAACATCATCACCCAAGACATGCTCGACACATTAAAAGCAGGTATGACTAAAAAACAGGTTCACTTCGTATTAGGTGCTCCCGTTCTAGACAACACCTTCGATACAGAACTCGAAAACTACGTATACACCTATCAAGTTGCGGGCGGTGAAATCGAGAAACAAACCATAAAAGTCTACTATAGCCAAGGCGTGTACCAACGCTACGAAGGCACACTACTTGAGAGCAACCCAGCATATTAAGCGCTCTATTTAGTCTTTCTTTGCCGCCCGATTTAAGCGAGCCTGTTTAGGGTCGATCATTAATGGGCGGTAAATTTCAATACGATCCCCTTCTTTCAGCTCCTGCTCCAGTGGTTTACGAACCGCTTTACCAAATATTCCCATATCGGCCTTATCGAAATCTATCTCAGGAAAAACCTTATCAATTCCCGAGTTTTTTGCCCCATCAAAAACGTTGGTACCCGGCTTCACCTCGACTGTTAGTATTTTCTGCTTATCAGGCGCGGCATAGGCAACTTCTATTTGGATCATATTTTCCATTATTTACGTTTCCTTAACGATATAATTGATTTGCACGTTCACAGAACGCATCAACCATCGAGTTAGCTGCCTGATTAAATACCTTGGCAAAGGCCATTTTTGCCAAATTTTGTTTAATCTCAAAATCGAGCGTAAGTTCAACCTTACAAGCTCCTTCTTTCAGGTGAATAAATTCCCAGGCGCCTTTTAAATAGCTGAAAGGTCCCTCCACCAGGCTCATAATAATTCTGCCATCTTCAGACAAGTCGTTACGCGTGGTAAACGACTGCTTCAGCGCGCCCTTTTGAACCTCAATGCTCGCCAACATATACTCCGATTCAGACTCCAAGACCTGCGAGCTTGAACACCAAGGAAGAAACTGCGAGTAAGCCGCCACATCATTTACCAGTGCACTCATACGCTCAGCAGAGTGCATAACCAAGGCACTACGATTAATACTTAAAGACATTCACATCACCCTAAACTATCTTACCTCTATTGTACCCGCCAAGACCGTGGTCGCCTAGCCTCAATAAAAACACGCAACATAAATTTTCAGAAGGCTGGCACAAATGACTGAAACATGGTGTAGAATGGTTCATTTTTATAGCCCTAGAAACGTTTAGGTCTATTTGTACGAGATAGTGATAACAATAGATATATGGCCAAGAAAAAACCAAAACAACTGCCAGGCACCATTGCTCTCAATAAGAAAGCTAAACACGACTACCATATTGAAGAAAAGTTCGAAGCCGGACTCGCTCTAACAGGGTGGGAAGTCAAAAGCTTAAGAGAAGGCAAAGCTCAGCTTACGGATTCACACGTATTCCTAAAAAACGGTGAAGCCTGGCTTCTTAACGTCTATATCACACCGCTAACGTCAGCGTGCACTCACGTTATCGCTGAACCAACGCGCCAACGAAAGCTATTGCTACATAAAAAAGAAATCGCAAAGATAAATGCCAAAATGAACCAAGCTGGACACACCTGTGTTGCATTGGCGCTTTATTGGAAAGGAAACCACATCAAATGCGAGATAGCACTGGCCAAAGGTAAGAAAGATCACGATAAACGAGATGCCGAGAAGAACCGTGACTGGGATCGCCAGAAAGCACGTATTGTTCGAGAACACGTAAAATAAATAGGCTTGCCTTGTATTCCCAACAAGCGCCCCTATATAATGACTAACAATTAAATTACGGCATAAGCGACAGTTGCTAAAACACTGGCCGGGACTCGACGTAGTCGAAGCCAAACGCTTAATCTTGGTAAAAGTTACGGGGACGACATGGGCTTATGCCTGTTTTGTCTCAAATTGAAAGCCAATTTCTTGGCCTTCAAAAGGCATAAGCGACAGCGGCTCCGCCCGCTGGCCGGGACTCGACGCAGTCGAAGCCAGACGCTTAATCTTGGTAAAAGTTACGGGGACGACATGGCTTCGACGCTGGTAACAAAACCAAAGGTGCATGCCGAGTGTATAGTGGCACTCGTACTCCAATCGCTATAACTCATAGTTGCAAATGATGACAACTACGGTGCTCAACTAGCTGCGTAAGCAGTGAAAAAGCACTTTTAGGGCTACGGCCCTAACGGTCTTTAGCAAGGTGCCTGTATCGCGCTAATGACTGTCACTCAGAACAGGATCGCCAAGCGGCTTACTCAGGGTCGTTTCGTTAAACTTTACTGAGCTCGCCAACCACGTCCTGCCCGTTGGGCTGTGGAAGGTTAAACTAATTAACGGATTCTAAGCATGTAGAGCCGATGGCAGAGTGCTGACGGACGCGGGTTCAATTCCCGCCGTCTCCACCAAAAGCTGGTTCATCAAGAACCAATAAAGTAGGGAAGTAACCATAAGTTTAGCATTTGCTAAAATTATGGTTCACAGGGAAGCATAAGTTTGGCAACAACCGGACAAATGCAACCCTTTCTAGACTGAAAAAGCTCATTGAATCATAGCGTTATGATTCAATGAGCTTTACTTTTTAATATCTATGATTTGCGAACCTTTTTTTAATCGTTCGACCCGCCCTCAATAAGCATTTCTGATTTGTAAACCTGAAGAAACAGAGCTAACTCATTATTCTTAGTAGATTTAAACCAGAAAGGATCGTGCACTGAGCCCGCATAAATAACAACAATTAGAAATAAATAACATACCAAAGCCAATGCCAAGGGCCGATTAGTTCCAAGAGCTCCCATAGCAAACAGCAGAGATACGATAAAAGAAGACACACTCCATAAGGAAAACAAGAAACACAGATAGACCTTGTTGATATTCCAGCTTCGTAGATACCAAAATTTGAACAGCCTCAAATTGCGTGTGCGCTGCGAAGATTGTCATCACGAGCGTTTGGTCGCTTTCAGCTGCAAACGGCGTGGTTTCTGCCCTAGTTGTGGCGCTCGGCGGATGGCGGAGAGTGCCGCACTTTTGGTGGATGAAGTATTTCCCGCAGAGCCTATTCGCCAATGGGTGCTGAATTTTCCTTTCCAGTTGCGCTTTTTGCTGGACCGTTACCCGGAGCTGATGGGCAAGGTCTTGAGCATCGTTTACCGTACACTCTCAACTGTTCTGCGCAACTAAATCAGGACACTTTTCTTAAAGAGTTTTCGTACTCGATTGGCGACATATCTTCGTTAGAAGTATGGAGCCGCTCTAAGTTGTAATAACGCATGTAGTCAGCCACATCATTTCTCATATGCTCTCTCGTTGGCTGGGGCACTTTCAAAACCCAGTCATGCTTTAAGCTTCCAAAGAACCGCACCACAACAGAGTTATCCCAGCAAGCACCTACATCCCCCATGCTAGCTCTGATGCCATAATTACTCAGCAGTGTGCGATAACGCTTGCTGGTATACTGCGAACCTCTGTCACTATGAAACACCAAGCCTTTAGGAGGCTGGCGCAGATTATATGCCCTGATCATAGCTCGACTAACCAAGTCAGTAGTCATA
>NZ_LWFZ01000789.1:0-2172 GCF_001635225.1 Oleiphilus sp. HI0086 | reverse complement strand
AAGAAAAGCCTAAGCCAATTAAAAAGCCGGAGCCGATTAAAAAACCTCTGACTACAAAAGTCAAAAAAGCGAGAGAAGTTGCTAAAAAGTCCGGCTTGTTAGCTGTGCAGTCAGATCTTGCTGAACTTAAGACAGTCGTCGATGTCGCTGCCTTGAAAAAGAAAGTTGCACCAAGTAAGCAGGCGACCATTGCCGCGAAAGCAAGCGGACCTGCTAGTTCAGAAGTGCTCAAGCGCAGTAGTGGGATTTCTACTGAAGCCTTAGCGGCTCCAGCGGAAACCGTGTCACTAAGTGCGCGTGAGAATGAGGTGCTAGATGCAACAGAAGATGAGATATCTTTAGCTCTTGCTGAAGAAGAAGCAGCTTCGGGTATGCTTTCGCGTAGCGAAGAAAATATTCGTCTCGTCGCCGAGTCCTTAAAGTCAGCCTTTAACAAATTATACGTTCGGGAATTGCGAAAAGACCCTTTTCTTGAGGGCTTGTTAATGCTGGAAGTGATAATCGAACCAAGCGGGGAGGTTTCTTTCTGCCGTATCGTAAGTTCCGAGCTTAATCACCCTGTTCTCGAGAATAAAATTGTTAAACGAATGTATTTAGCTGACTTTGGTGTTGAGAATGTAATGCAAACCACCATAAATATCCCATTCCCTTTTCGCCCAAACTAGGTCGTTTGGCAAGGTAAGCGATGAGGGAAAGGAGTGAGCTAGTGTTTATAAAGTGAGACTACTTATTCAGGCATAAAAAAAAGGCACTAGTAGCCGAAAATACTAAGTGCCTTTTAAGGAGAATAAATTATCAGTTCTAACATGCCAATTAAGGAACCTCGTTAGATAGCTGCAAACAGGAAGAAGTTAGCGGCCTGAGTGCTCTTCTTCCTGTTTACCGATGATGGAATAATACAGGCGAGGGGGGCGTAGTTGAATCGTCCAAAGGGCTTAGTTTGGGCGTAATTACCACTTATTTCACTTTGTTAAAGTAAATTCTAGGACTAAAGCGCCGTTATTCAGTCCCAACTAAGCCCCCCTTTGTTGCAGAGTACCTCAATTTAAGTGTTAAATAGATTAACGTAATCGTTAAATGACAGCTGTTTGTCAAAATCACCCTTTAATGCTTCTCGATATAAACTATGCCCAAAAAAACAATTAGTTCCCGGAAAGGACGTTTTATCAAATTAGCTGGAATGACAGCCTCTGTAGCCGGTCGTTATGCCTCTGACCGGGTCAAGTCGGTTTTTAAATCTGATGATAATGCTGCCTTAAGTAAACGCGAAACCTATTCTAAAATGGCTGGTGATGTCGTCGATACTTTAGGTGAGCTTAAGGGGGCTGTGATGAAAATCGGACAGATCGCATCACAAACTCAAGATTTATTGCCCAAAGAGTTTTCAGAAGCATTAGTAAAACTCCAGAAAGAAGCGCCCCCAGTTGAATTTAGTATAATTAAGGCTCAGATTGAGCTCCAGTTAGGCGCGCCTTTGGATGAGCTTTACAGTCGTTTTGATGAAGAGCCGCATGCCGCTGCTTCAATTGGGCAGGTTCATCGTGCCTGTACTAAGCAAGGGCAAGAAGTTGTCGTCAAAGTTCAGTATCCAGGGGTTGCTGAGTCATGCGACTCTGATTTAAAGCAGTTGAGGTTAGCGCTTAAGCTAGGTGGCTTGCTGAAGATGCCAAAAGAAAGTGTTGACGCTCTATTTGCCGAGATTAGGGATCGTTTACATGAGGAGCTCGATTATAATAATGAGGCTGCAAATATTGCGATGTTTCAAAGTTTTCATGATAAGCATCCAAAGATACTCATTCCATCGGTTATCGAAGACTTATCAAATAGGCATATTCTAACGATGGAATACCTACCAGGAGACGATATACAAGCACTAAAGCGTGAGCAGTATACTCAGGATCAGATCAATCAACTCGGCGAAAGACTATTTGAAGTTATGGCTGAGCAGCTATTTGACTTCAAACAGATTCATGGCGACCCGCACCCCGGTAATTTTGCTTTTCGAAAAGACGGTTCAGTTATTGTTTATGATTTTGGTTGTATTAAAACGCTTAAGCATGAAGTTTTAGCAGCCTATAAAGATGCGATTGTTGCTAGTTTGGCGGAAGATTATGATGCGCTAGATGATGCGCTTATTAGATTAGGTGCGCGGGTCGAGAGTAAACCTTCACC
>NZ_LWFZ01000788.1:0-4272 GCF_001635225.1 Oleiphilus sp. HI0086 | reverse complement strand
GTTGAAATGACTTTCTTGGCAATGGTTCTGGCATCTTCAGGCGAAGAAATTGATGGCAGAAGTAGGGTGAATTCATCTCCACCAAAACGAGATAAGGTATCACACTTTCTGACGCAGCTTTCAAGGCGAAGGGCCACAGACTGCAATAAGCGGTCGCCCATAGCGTGCCCCAAAGTATCGTTGACCACTTTAAAGCGATCCAGATCCAGGAACATGACGGCGACATGATTCTTGTTTCGTTTGGCCTGCGCGATAGAGATGTTTAGACGGTCTTTAAACAGCGCTCTGTTCGGGAGGCGTGTAAGAAGGTCGTGATAGGCCTGAAAGTTAATAAACTCTTCGGCTTCTTTTCGCTCGGTAATGTCACGAGCTGTTCCATAGGTGCCAATCACTTTGGTAAGCGTTTTCTTTTTTCCGGAAATGTCTGTAACTGAGGTTCTTACTTTACGCTCAATAGGGAAGAAAGTGACTTCAAAATAGCGCGCTGTATGGTCTGATTTTTTAGCTTTCAGGCGCAACTCTGAAGACCAGGTATCCTGTTTTTTACCGAACTGTTCCTCAAATAGATAGCTGGCACGCTCCAGGTCATTCTCTTCAATAATATCCAGGTAGTTTCGGCCGATTAAGTCTGTTTTCTTATAACCAAGAATGCTTTCTACTTTGTTGTTCAGAAAAGTGAATCGACCACTTTTGTCGAGCATGAAAACGATATCAGGAGAACTGTTAACGATGTAGCGGTGAAGTTCTTCAGATTTTTGTAGTCTCGATTGCATAGCGTGGTGTGCTTTTTCAAGCATCACCTTCTGCAGGGCGCTTTCCATGGTAGAAAGCAGTTCTTCAGGGTCATAGGGCTTACGCAAGTAATCATACGCGCCACGTCGTAAAGCTTTGCTTACCGCAGAAAAAGAAGACTCGCCGCTGACAACAATTGTTGCAACATCGATTTCTTTTTGAGTGATAAAGTCCATCACTTGATGACCATTGAGATCAGCCATATTCAGATCAAGAAGAACTAGATCAAAGTCTTCTGATGATAGCTTTTCACAGGCCTGCAGGCCACCATGTGCGCAAACAACTTGATAGCCTTTGTTGAGTAGAAGGTTCTCAAGACTTTTAAGTAGGCGATACTCATCGTCGACGATAAGAATGCAGGCTTGTTCAGTTTGCAGACTTAGATTCTGCTCTGTTTTTTGTATTTTCATGCTAACTCTTGACCACTACGTAATCACTACGTTCATTACTGCTCCATATTCCTCTCCTATAGTCGCTTCCATACACATGGACTATAGGCTTTCTTGAGGAAGAAAGATTTGAAACGTCGTTCCTTTTTCGTTGCTTCTACAACTAATGGTACCTTTAGCATCCCTGACGAGGTTTTTGGTAATACTCAGGCCCAAGCCTGAGTGTCCGTCACCTTTTGTTGAGGTAACAGGTTTAAAAAGGCTTTTTGCTATTTCTTCTGGCAGGCCTGGGCCTTGGTCCTTGATCAGGATTTCTACGTAACCCTGGCCATTAAGGTTGATATTGGCTGCCGTGCTGATAAAAATAATGCCGCCTTCAGGCATTGCTTCCGAGGCGTTTTTAATCAGATTTGTAATGATTTGCTTGAACTGGTTCCTTTTCGTGCCGATTCGCTTCAAGTCCTGATCTAAGTCTAGCTGATAGGAAGTGTCGTGCAAGACGAATAAAGAATGCTCATATAAGGTGCAAAGATTCTTGATTTCGGTATTAATGTCGACGCCGGACTGTGTTTCGACGGCTTCTTGTTTTAGGTCGCGTAAACGTAAAATAATCTGACTTGTTCTATTTAGTTCTTCTCTGACAATATCAAGCTCTTCAGCTAGCTCGTGTTGCTCGTAACTTTCTGCAGGCCCCGTTAGTTTGTTAGACAAAGAGACCAAATAGTTATTAATGATGTTTAAGGGGTTGTTGGCTTCGTGGGCTATTTCCCTGGCTCGCTGTGCCATAGCTTCAGTGCTGGCATCGCTCTCAATGCGTGTAATTTTTTCCGTGGTCTTACTGCAAGCCTGGGCCATTTCCTCGGTAAAGTACTTTAATAAACGTATTTGGTGTGAGCTTTGGCTCAGAGAGTGTTCACAGGCAATCACCAATACGCAAAATAAGTCTTCATGAGTCCGAATCGGACAGCAAACAATACCCGTGCTATTGAGTCCCCTAGTTATCTGCTGATCGACAACTGATAAGTTGTTTGAGTCATTGGCTGAGCTTGAGGCCTCAATATTGTGGTCAAGTGAGCACATTACCTGGTTTCTTGCGGCTGACTGCGCGACTAGGCTGCGCTCATTACTTAGTTTCACTTTAATAGGTACTTCATTGTCGCCATGTGCCTGGCCTGAAACGAGCTCTTTAGATTCGGGGTTAAACCAGTAGACTTCGCTTTGGCTAAAACCAAAAAGTAGCTCAAGGCTCGTGCGTAGTGACCTTCCTAGCTCATCTCGGTTTTGGGCGTGACTCAGTTCAGTGCTAACATTCTGGATAAGACCAATCTTTCGGACTTGCTCGGCCAGCTTTACTTGGGCTTTTTTATCGTTTTCACTATCTATGTCGGCTTGAATGTCTATTTCGATATTTAGAGTCTTGGCCATTTCTTTAACATCGCCTTCGACTTTAAAGACAATTTCTTTTAGTAGTGCGCTGTTTAGTTCAAATAATTGGTAACCCAAGTCTGCGAAACTGTCGCCTGAGAAATAATCCTGCTGAAAAGTGCCTAACTGGCTTGAAAGGTATATGAGCTTAACCAGGTGATGAGCATCCTGAATAGATTCAGGCTCGGCGTGATGGAACTCAATCGCATCAACAGCAAAGCTACTTAAGTTCCACTCTTTTGCGAGCCATGCTCCTATTTGAGTATGGTCAACTGAAAATGCTTCTTGCTCAAATTTACAGAGCTTATGAGTAAGAACCTCTGGCTTACTACGAAGTTCTGCATACTCTTGTGGAAAGTGACTGTCGAGAACCACCTCCCCGATGTTGTGAAGCAATGCAGTCAGATAGGCTTCATCAGGATTAGGGTAGCTGGTCAGGATCGCTAATGCTTTTGCAATTAAAGCTGTGCTCAGAGAGTGCTTCCAGAACTGTTTCAAAAAAACGAGGTGTTGACTCTTAAAGCCCGAGAAGAATTGTTGTACCGCCGCAGTGATAACAATCGTCTTGATTGTATCGGTACCCAAAACAAGTAGAGCGCGCTCAATACTTTTTATTTCGGTTCCGCGATTGTAGAACGACGAATTTGCCAGGGATATAACGCGTGCGGTGATCGCAGCATCATGACTAATTATTTGTGACATTCGCTGAAAGGTTGCGCCGTCTTCCTGACAAGCTTCCAGCATTTCAACCAATACATGAGGAAGAGAAGGTAGCTTATTTACCTTCAATTCGTTCATTATTTGTTGTGTGTTGTCTGTAGTCATGGCTTTTTATGATAAAAAATCGTCTTTTAAAGAACGTTATTATTGAGCATATATTAGACAATACTCTTTACAAATTAAACATTTATTGCACTTTTTTTAAGTAATTGTTTAAAGGTGAGATTTGCTACTAGAAAAATACTACTTGGTTGTTGTGCGTGATTTGGTGTTTTATCTATCTTAAAGTCGGTAGAATGGGCGAGTTCATGATGTGCGCATGGTAATGTGTTTGTTTGAACCTAAAACGTATTGCCTGCAGGGCAAGCGCACTGAATTTAGTATTAAAACTGTTACCTTGAAAGGCCTTTTTGCGGTGATGCTAGACAAGAATAAAATACCCCGTGTAATCGCGATCACTGGCGGAAAAGGTGGTGTAGGTAAGACGAGTGTTTCAATTAATCTGGCGATTGCTTTGTCAAAAAGCGGCTCCAAAGTGTGCTTGCTAGATGGTGATACCGGCTTAGCTAATACCAATATCATGTTGGGGCTCTATCCCGCCTATACGCTGGAGCATTTGTTCACGGGTGAAAAGTCGATTCAGGATATCGTGCTCGAAGGGCCCGAGGGTATCCAGGTCATTCCAGGAGCATCGGGTTTCGCTCAGTGTGTTGAGTTGGATGTCGGGCAGCAACAAAGGCTGGTGACTTCTATTCGTGCAATTGAGCCTCATTATGACTATATGATGGTCGACACAGCCGCGGGTATTTCTCCAACCGTTCTTCATTTTATTGCCGCGTCTCAAGTTGCTGTCGTTGTGGTGACCCCCGAGCCAACCTCTTTAACTGATGCGTTCTCTCTGCTTAAGGTGCTCAAACGCCGCGGTTATCGGCGAAAGGTTCAGATT
>NZ_LWFZ01000787.1:0-4113 GCF_001635225.1 Oleiphilus sp. HI0086 | reverse complement strand
CTTGTAAATAATTGAGCTAAATACCATCGAATGAGTTGTCGATAGGGCGATGATGACCAACCATTCATGGCTTAGCCAGTTTTGATCAACACTTAAGCTGGCAACGATCAACCCGAATTCGCTGTAGTTGGCTAGCAAGAGTGCTGACAAGAAGCTGGTACGCAAGCGTAAGCCAACCGCATTAAACACAAAGAAGAAAAGCAATAACTTGATGGGGAGTAAAATAGTCAAGCCTAAGGCGACGAGCCACATTTCCAAAGTTGGTAACGCGGTGAACCCGATAGACAAAAAGAAGCAGATTAGGAAGAGGTCTTTGAAGCTCATTAACGACTTATAGAGTTCGTTAGATTTAGGTAAGCCTGCGAGTAGCATGCCCATGACTAGTGCACCCAAGTCACCCTTCATGTCGACAAGCTCAAAAAGCTCCGGGCCGCCAAGTGCAAGTAAAAAACCGTAGAGTGGGATCAACTCTCCGTGACCGCTGGAGGCCATCATTCTTTTTAATAAAGGGCGAAGGAACCAAAGGCCAAGCAAGCTAAATGCCCAAAGGCTTGGTGATTTGCCGGTTGCAAAGAATAGAAACAGAACAGCCGCAATATCTTGCCAGATTAGTACGCCGACAGCGAGGTCACCGTGTTTGGATTTTAATTCCGCATTGTCTTCCAAAATCTTAATGACGCAAACAGTGCTACTGAAACTAAAAGCAAAAGCGATAATGGCGCTTTGCGACAAACTGAGATCAAATAAGCTGTGGCTGAGGGTAGTTGTGCAAAGAATTATCAAAGGAAGTAGGAGTATCATCCACCCACTCATATGAATAAAGGTTCCGGACCATAATTGTGGCCTCATAAGCTGTCTGAAATCAATTTTAAGCCCGATGGTAAACAGCATTAGCGTAATGCCAAGGTCTGCAAGCATCTCGAGTGTCGGTTCTGGCGTAACGCCACTTGCATGGAGCAAGAAGCCAGCAATTAGATAACCAACTAAGGGTGGGAGTGTGATTTGTTTCGCAATGAAGCCAAATATGAAGGCAACTAAAATCCAGATGATGCTCATATTGCTTATTTACTTCTCTTAAGTCGATGAATGTTTGGGTTGCTAATTGCTTCGTATCTTAGGACTTTTGGCTAATACTCTTGTCTAACAATATAACTGGCAGAATACCCACTGCAACGATGATTAGTGCGCTCAAGGCGCTTTGCTCAAGTAACTCATCGGAAGCAAATTGGTAAACCTGTGTAGCCAGTGTTTCAAAATTAAAAGGCCGTAAAATTAGTGTAGCAGGCAATTCTTTCAAACAGTCTACAAACACGACAAGCATGCCGGTAAGAGCACCCCGCTTGATAATGGGCAGGTGTACTTTAAATAGTGTCGATAAATAATTATGGCCAAGTGAGCGCGATGCCATGTCCATGCTTGGTGTTACTTTAGATAGGCTGGACTCTACGGACCCTGAAGAGACAGCTAAGAAGCGAACAGAATAGGAAAATACAATTGCGAAAGCCGTACCGCTCAAAATCAATCCTGTTGAGAAATCAAAGTGCTCTCTCATAAGACCGTCAAGGGTATTATCGAAGGCAGCAAAGGGAATGATAATTCCGATCGCAAGCACCGCGCCTGGTATGGCGTAGCCTAGGCTAGAGAAGTTGACCAGGTGCTGAGTGAGCTTATTGGAATTTAGTCGTTTGCTGTAAGTAAGTACGATGCCTAAAACCAGTGTGGCAAAGGCGGCAATACTGGCTAAAACAAAACTGTTTAGTGCGTACTCTATAAAATTGCTGTGCCAGGATATTTCAAAGTATTTGACTGCATAAATCGTTAGAAGTGAGAAGGGAAACAGAAACCCTAACAATACCGGTAAGAAGGCGACTGCGAATGCCAGATAAGCCCTTATTCCATATAGCTTATGGCTTGGAATGGTTGAGCCTTGGTTGCGCGACTGGTATTGCTTTTGTCTGCGTCGAGAGTAGCGTTCAGAGCTAATAAGAATAACCACGACAGCCATCATTAGTAAGGCTATCTGTGCTGCACCACCCAAGTTGCCCATGTTCAACCACGTGTCGTAAAGACCCGCTGTTAAGGTTTGGACGGCGAAATAATCTACCGTTCCAAAGTCGTTAAGTGTCTCCATTAGTACTAAAGACAGGCCAACCGCAATAGCGGGCCGTGCAATGGGTAAGGATACTCGATAAAAGAACTGGAAGGGCGTAGAGCCTAGACTGCGTGAAATGCGATAGAGGGAAATCGACTGCTCAAGAAAGGCCGCGCGTGCCAGCATGTAGACGTAAGGGTAGAGTACTAGTGACATCATGATAATAGCTCCCCCCATACTTCTGATTTCGGGGAACCAATAATCTCTGCTGGTCTTCCAGCCAAATAGCTCTCGAAGCGCTGATTGCACGGGGCCTGCGTATTCCAGAAAATCAGTGTAGGTATAAGCGATGACGTAAGCGGGTACGGCAAAGGGGAGTAATAAGGCCCAACTCAGCCACTTTTTGCCGGGGAAGTCGTACATGGAAATAAGCCAAGCTGAGCCAGTTCCAACCAGAAAAGTTAGGGAGCCAACGCCAAGCATAAGAATCAGCGTGTTTTTCAGATAACTAGGTAAAACTGTATTAAGCAGGTGCGGCCAGGCGTTTTCCTCTGGAAAAAGAGCGAGGTAAGCCACCGCAACAATCGGGAGACCGATAAGGGTTGCGATAATGAAAGATGAAATGAACCAGGGACGCTCTTGAGCGTTTAGTCTGAAATTCAAGAGTGATAAACCTTCAAAGTATTCGAGTTACGGCGAGCTGAGCAAGATACATTAAAAACGAAAAGCGGCATAGTGCCGCTTTAGTTTATTTTTCTAAAAGCCATGGCCTTAGCTTATCTAGAGTCATTATTCATCGAAGGCAACTTCATCAACTAACTGTGCTGCACGCTTTCTTAGATTAGCAATATCTGCGAGTGGCAGTGTATCTGACTTGAAGGAACCCCAAGACTTTACCAGGCTCGATGGTTCAACCTTAGTATTAACCGGATACTCGAAGTTTTGTTCTGCATAGAGGCTTTGCGCATAGTCCTGTGTTAGGAACTCCATTAGCTTGATTGCACTTTCTTTGTTTGGTGCGTGTTTAGTAAGTGCTACGCCACTGATATTCACGTGGGTGCCTCGGTTGCCTTGGTTAGGAAAGGTTAGGTGGACAGAGTTTGCCCAAGCAACCTGTGCTTTGTCGTTTAACATTTTGCCGAAATAATAATTGTTGCCAAGTGACAGGTCACAAATACCCTCGTTGATTGCTTTTACTTGTGCTCGATCATTTCCTTGAGGACGTCTCGCCAGGTTGTCTTTTACACCTTGTAACCAGGTTTTTGCTTCTGCTTCGCCGTGATGAGCGATCATTGATGCGATCAGCGCAAGGTTGTAAGGGTGCTTGCCGCTTCGGGTACAGATACGGCCTTTCCAGACGGGTTTGCTCAAGTCTTCATAGTTTTGAATGTCAGCTAGGTTAGCGCGCTCTTTTGACGCATAGATAGAGCGAGTACGTGTCGTTAAACCAAACCAACGGTTTTCTGGGTCGCGATATTGTACCGGGACATTCTTTTGTAGCGTTTCTGATTCAACAGCTTGAACCAAGTCTTTGTTGGTCACTTCCATTAAACGGCCAATATCGACAGTGAAAACTAAATCGGCAGGGGAGTTGCGTCCTTCACGAGTCAGGCGTTCAGCTAAACCTTTCTTAGCAAAAACTACATTAACCTTAATACCGCTTTGTTCGGTAAACTTATCGAACATAGGTTGAACCAGAAAGGGCTGGCGGTAAGAGTATACGTTAACCTCTTCACTGCTTGCTGAAACAGTTGTCGTGAATAAGGAAGAGAGAGTTAGAAGGGTGACGCAAATAAAGCGAGACAGAGCCATAAATAAATATTCCTAATATAGTTTCCATAAAGTAATGCGAATCATTCTTAAATAAAAAGAATTGTTAGTCAAGAATTTAAAGCATTTAACTTGATGGCTATCAAGTCAACTAAGCGATAAAATGCCATTTAAATATTGAGCTTTGGAGTAAAAGAGCGCTAATGAAGAGTTTCTCCCGCTTGCTACTAGTCGGACTGTTTGCTTTCTTA
>NZ_LWFZ01000786.1:0-7726 GCF_001635225.1 Oleiphilus sp. HI0086 | reverse complement strand
TTTCAGGGCTTTCAGAGCGAATATTACATAGCGCCGAAAAAACCTGACGAATATCCGAAGGACAACCAAACTCTCGCCTCAACCCGGAAACTCTCATATCCGGGCTATCCGTCTCCAACAACAAACTACCCAAAGGGGCTGTCGCAACAGCGGATCGGGTTCGCGTGGCACTTGGCCAAGTAATAACGCAACCTACACCGATGCTTATCCCTTTGGCGACATACTGATCGAGCAAGTCCTTGCCTCCGGAGAAGGCATGAATCACCCCCTTCCCTGGAAACTTCTTTAATGCGGACAGTATCTGGGAATGCGTTTTTCGAGCATGCATGATAACGGGCAAACCATGATCACTTGCAAGCGCCAACTGCGCCTCAAACAAGCTGTACTGCAGAGCCATATCTGCTGCCGTTACATCAAGCCCTATCTCGCCAACAGCAACCAGCCCCTCAGGCCGCGGGGATAAGCACGCATCAAGCCTGCTAATATCGCCTAAAGAATGCCTAGCTATAAAAAGAGGATGCAACCCTAAGGCATAACTTAGCTGAGGATGGCCAAGCGATAAGCCTTGCACCCCCTCCCATGATCCACGATCAATCGATGGGATAATCAACTTTGTTACACTTGCCCGGCGACAACTTTCAAGCAGGGCTTCTTGCCGCCCCTCAAACTCAACAAAATCTAAATGACAATGAGTATCGTAAAGCTCCGGACCTATCACCTCATTCTGCAATTAGTGCTCTCGCGTCTTTCTAAACTGCACTTCAGGGTAGCGCTCTTCAGATAACTGTAAATTCACCATCGTTGGCGCGATATAACTCAAGTTATCCCCCCCATCCAAAGCTAAATTATCAAAGCATTTCTTTCTAAACGCCTCTAGTTTGACCGGGTCATCACACGACACCCAGCGCGCCGTCGCAACGCTGATCGGCTCATACATAGCATCGACCTTATATTCAGCCTTTAATCGATGCACTACGACATCGAACTGAAGCACCCCGACGGCACCAACTATCAAGTCATTTGACTTCAGCGGACGAAACACCTGAACAGCGCCTTCTTCAGACAATTGAATCAAGCCTTTGTTAAGCTGCTTCATCTTCAGAGGATCTTTCAAACGAATTCGTCTAAAAAGCTCAGGCGCAAAGTTTGGAATGCCCGCAAACTTAAGCTGCTCACCCTCAGTAAAGGTATCACCTATCTGAATCGTCCCGTGATTATGCAAACCAATAATATCGCCTGCATAAGCCTCATCTGCATGTTCTCGGTCACCTGCCATAAAGGTCACCGCATCTGAAACACGCACATCTTTACCTGTGCGAACATGCTTTAACTTCATTCCTTTCTTATACTTTCCCGAACAAATGCGCATAAATGCGATTCTGTCTCGATGCATTGGGTCCATATTTGCCTGAATTTTAAAAACGAAGCCTGTGAACTTTTCTTCTTCGGCCTCAACCTGGCGCACATTCGTCGCTCGTGATTGCGGCGCAGGCGCCCACTCAGTTAAGCCTTCAAGCATATGGTCTACACCAAAATTACCCAGAGCGGTACCGAAGTACACCGGCGTCAGTTCGCCTGCTAAAAATAGCTCATGATCAAACTCGTGCGATGCACCTTTAACTAATTCAATTTCATCTCTAAGTTCTTCTGCATAATGCCCAATCGCCTCTTCCAGCTCTGGATTATCGAGACCTTTTATTACTCTTGAATCCTGAATCTGATGACCTTGCCCCGTCTGATAAAGGACTGTCTCATCCTTATATAAGTGATAAACACCTTTAAACTCTTTACCCATGCCAATAGGCCAGGTGATTGGTGCACACACAATCTTTAGAACGTCTTCCACTTCGTCCATTAACTCTATCGGATCTCTAATATCCCTATCGAGCTTATTCATAAAGGTTACAATAGGCGTGTCACGAAGACGCGTAACCTCCATTAATTTGATTGTACGTTCCTCTACACCTTTGGCTGAATCAATCACCATCAAACTAGAGTCAACCGCAGTTAAGGTTCGATAAGTATCTTCCGAGAAATCTTCGTGCCCCGGCGTATCAAGCAAATTAACCAGACATTTATTAAATGGAAACTGCATCACCGAGGTCGTTACCGAGATACCACGCTCCTTTTCCATTTCCATCCAATCAGACTTTGCATGCTGACCGCTTTTCTTCCCTTTCACGGTACCGGCTTTTTGAATCGCCGCGCCAAATAACAGGACTTTTTCAGTAATGGTGGTCTTACCCGCATCAGGGTGAGAAATAATCGCAAAGGTTCTACGCGTGGAGATTTCATCTGTTATTTGTGACATTAAGAATACTTACCTTAAGATTTCGGCATGCCAGTCCGAAAACCAGCCTTAATAAAAATTTCTGTGATTATAAACGTCTGAGTATTTTTTCGCAGCAAGAGAAAAATTTAGACTTGAAGGTCGACCGATAACTCTAGTGTCATTAATACGGCATTTTCTTTTCCTTGAGCAGCAGGATAATAATTTGGTCTCACACCAACCTCATTAAATCCTTCAGAGAAATATAAGTCGATTGCCTGGCGATTCGACTCTCTGACCTCAAGAAAAAATACATTTGCTTGCTTCTGTATCGCTTTAGATACCGTGTATTGAAGAAGCTTTCGACCAAAGCCTTTTCTCGCATATGCAGGATCAATGCATATATTCAGCAAGTGCGCTTCATCCAATACACATGAAACAAAAGCATAACCAATAAGCACCCCTGCCCGCTCTACGCCAAAACAGTCATCTTTGCCTAGAGAGGTCTCGAGCATTTTTTGACTCCAGGGTAAAGGGTAGGCTCGTCTTTCAATATTTAAGACCGCGTCTAAATCTGCTTTACATAAGTCTCGAAAGGAAATTGAAGTCAACTTACTCACCAAAGTAAGCACACAATTCTACCCAGGTGTCTGACTTGCGCTGCGGGAAACGAAGCATGTCGGCCAGGGAATGACTAAAAACGTTAAAGCTAAGAGCGGGTCTGGATGAAACTAGCTCGGCGTAGAATTTCTTCAGCTGCGGATACGCCGCCCCAAAATACAGAACACTCTTTACATCTTCAGCGCAATGGGAGTTGATCCAACTTGCCAGCAGAACAGGTAAATCCCCCCCTTGCTTACTTTGCAAGTTAAGAGAGCGGAACACCGGCCAACTGAACAGCTGTTGGAATTCTGGCTTATCATGCAGGTCATGCATGCCTGCTTTTGATTTAATTATATTTTTTAGCAGAGTCAGCTCTACTGGATGACTTGCCGGCTCCAAAGACTCAGAAATTATCAAACCATGACTGGTTCTATATAGAACCAGAGAAAAACTATCTAAGGCGCGATCACCAGATAATGAAGGCAAAGCACTAATATCAACACCTTCAGAATCTGCCTGATTTCTTCCTACAGGTGCTCGCGACTCAAGACTCTCTTGAACCGGCTCCTCACCATCGCTAGGACGAAGCCCACCCGATTTTAGAATATCCATGGCAGAGTGAGCTCTCTCTACCGCAGCCAAACTCTCCGTAACATTACGCTCTGGCGCAAGTGAATCCTGCAGAGCATGCTTTAAGTCTGATTCGCAGAGTTCTGTTATCGCGGGCTGAAAGAGGACTGTCTCAGGCGTCGGCGCAGCTCCGGAAAGCTTTGTTCGGGTATACCACTGGTGAACCCCCATCGCACTGAGGTGCGACTGCCTATCGGATAGCGCCAACATACTACTTATACATCGCCTTGCGGGTGCTGACGTGGGTCGTGACGCTCGAGCAGGTTAAGCGCATGCAAATAAGCCTTGGCAGAAGCAATGACAATATCGGTATCTGCACCTAAACCATTTACAATACGCCCGTCTTTCTCTAGCCGAACCGTTACCTCCCCTTGAGAGTCGGTTCCACTTGTGATGCTATTTACAGAATATAATTGCTGCGCAGCACCCGAGTTAACTATCTTCTCGATTGCCTTATAGGTTGCATCAACCGGGCCACTACCGTCTGACTCAGCAGACTTTTCCTCTCCATCGACGAGCAAAGTAACCTTTGAGACAGGCACAACACCTGTCTCGGAACACACTGACAAACAAACCAAGGAATAGAGATCGACCTGATCTAGAGATTTAGTCGAACTTACCAATGCATGCAGATCCTCATCAAATATCTCGTGTTTTTTATCTGCCAATTCTTTAAATGCTGCAAACGCCTGATTTAACTCAGTCTCAGACTCCAATGAAATTCCAAGCTCTTCTATTCTGGAACGAAATGCATTTCTGCCAGAGTGTTTACCTAGAACCAGACTATTAGTATGCCAGCCAACATCTTGAGCCTTCATAATTTCGTAAGTTTCTCGATGCTTCAATATACCATCCTGGTGAATGCCAGACTCATGCGCAAACGCATTTGCACCAACAATTGCTTTATTTGGCTGAACCGGGAAGCCAGTAATCGTCGACACTAACCGCGAGCAAGGCACGATCTGTGTAGAGTCGATATTTGTCGATAGGTCAAAAAAGTCAGATCGTGTACGAACTGCCATTACAACCTCTTCCAAAGAAGCATTTCCGGCTCGCTCACCCAATCCGTTAATAGTACATTCAATCTGGCGTGCACCATTGGTTACCGCAGACAAAGAGTTTGCAACAGCTAAGCCGAGATCATTGTGACAATGAACTGAGAAAATAGCTTTGTCTGAATTTGGAATTCGCTCGATAAGGTTTTTTATGGTTTCACCAAACTGCTCGGGAATCGCATAGCCCACCGTATCCGGGATATTTATTGTGGAAGCACCAGCATTAATCGCTTGCTCTATAATACGACAAAGAAAATCCAACTCTGAACGACCAGCATCTTCACATGAAAACTCGACATCATCTGTATAGCTTCGCGCTCTTTTTACTGCTCGCACAGCTTGCTCGACAACTGCATCCGGCTCCATTTGAAGCTTATACTTCATATGGATCGGAGAGGTTGCGATGAAGGTGTGAATACGCGACGCATTTGCTCCTCTTAAAGCTTCAGCAGCACGATCGATATCCTTATCCAATGCTCTGGATAGAGAACATATTCGAGAATCTACTATTGTATCAGCGATAGATTTAACCGACTCAAAGTCGCCCGGACTTGCAATCGCAAACCCCGCTTCAATAACATCAACACGCATCTTCTCAAGTGCACGAGCAATTCTCAATTTCTCTGCCTTGGTCATCGATGCACCGGGGCTTTGCTCGCCATCTCGTAGGGTCGTATCAAAGATAACAAGCTTATTTTTATCGGACATTCGCCGTGCTCCTAAATCAATATCCTAAAGAGTTTATCTAAGCTAATACAATACATTGCAGCTTATTAAATCAAACCGCTAACTATAGCGACAAGACCTAAGTTAAACAATGCTCAGTCAGTAAGAATTCACGTTATTTCGATATCTCTACAGAGTAGCGAGCCTATAGAGTGTCTAGAGTAAACAACCTAGTAAACTATCATATGCTCGATATTGCGAATTGGTCTATCAAATAAAGCAAAGACCATTGAACTTCTCGCGATTATAGACGAAAATTCGCGCTTCGCTTTGAACTTGTAATTTTAATTGGGGATACGTCAAGATGACGGCACAGAAAATACTATTTACCGCAGTAATTTTTCTTTTTAGTACGCTAGCGTCAGCGCTAGAAAAGAAAACAATTTGTACATGGGATCCAGTAGGGAAGAACGGCCCAGTAATGACTTTCTATTCAGATTTAAAGCCAAAAGCTATCGCATGGGGTTTAGATCTTGAGTTTATCGCTTATACCGATGAAAAAGT
Source organism: Oleiphilus sp. HI0086 (assembly GCF_001635225.1). Classification (NCBI taxonomy): domain Bacteria; kingdom Pseudomonadati; phylum Pseudomonadota; class Gammaproteobacteria; order Oceanospirillales; family Oleiphilaceae; genus Oleiphilus; species Oleiphilus sp. HI0086. The sequence continues at coordinate 1,939 of NZ_LWFZ01000786.1, read as the reverse complement.
TGCTGCTAACGACTTCAAAGCTGGTGTATGTGACGGCGCTCACTTGAGTGCAATCCTATCACGTCAATTTGTTCCTTTCGCAGGGACACTTGATGCAATTGGCGGTATCACTTCCGACTCTGGTCTTGGTAAAATTCTTGCTACTCTTGCAAGCCCTAAGGCTGGCAAAATCATGACAAACGGTCAATATGAAGCAGTTGCTGCATGGCCTGTTGGCTCTATGTTCGCGTTCGTAAACGATAAGAACATCAATACAGTTGCAGACTTCAGCGGCAAGAAGATTTCAGTTCTTAATGAAGACCCACAGACTCACAAGCTTGCTAACATGGCCGGCGCATCACCTGTAGGCACTTCTTTGGCAACGTTCTCTGGCCAGTTCAACAACGGCAACATTGATATCCTTTTCATGCCAGCACTAGCTTACAACACTTTTGAGCTATACCACGGCCTTGGCGACAAAGGTGGCATTCTTGACTACCGTCTATATTACGGCATGCTTCAAACAATCACCAAGAAAGACAACTTCCCAGCAGACTTTGGTAACAAAATGCGTAAATACGTTGTTGGCCGCTTGAAAGCTATCAATAAACTAGTTGCTGATGCCGAAAAAGAAATACCAGCTAAGTACTGGATCAAAACTAACGAAGAGACTAAAAAAGAGCTAGTTAAGTTTAGCCGTGACATTCGTCTAGCACTTAAAGCTGAAGGTAAAATGGACCCTAAAGCGCTTAAGCTGCTTTGGAAAATCCGTTGTGCTGAAAACCCATCTGCAAGTGAGTGTGCAACTCCTGAATAGGCTAATAGCTTAGCAGATTATAAAAAGGCTCCTTTTAAGGGGCCTTTTTTATTATCAGTGCTTCTCTTTAGGTCTACAATAGCACCATTAGAGGAGCAAACTTATGTCTGACATTCAATATGGCACTAATGAGCCAGTAATATTCACTATGCTAATGACACCTGAAATGGCTAACTTTTCAGGTAACGTACACGGCGGCGCACTATTAAAGCTACTAGACCAGGTCGCTTATACCTGCGCATCACGCTATAGCGGCCATTACGCCGTCACCCTTTCTGTAGACCAAGTTAACTTTCGCCAACCGATTAAAATTGGCGAACTCGTCACCTTTTTATCTTCTGTAAACTACGTCGGACGCACGTCAATGGAAGTAGGCGTCAAAGTCGTTGCTGAAGATATTCACTCTCACGAGAAGCGCCATACCAACAGCTGCTATTTTACTATGGTAGCAATGGGTGAGGATGGAAAGCCCACAGAAGTTCCGCCACTCGACTTTAAAGCAGATAAGCAAAAACAGCGCTATATTGCAGCAAAAGTAAGAAGGGAGCTTCGTAAAGAACATGATCTGCGGCTGAAAGAGATTCACGATAAGTGGATCAGTAATACGGAACATATGACTGAAGAGCAGATCAACGTAGAGTTCGAGAAATACCGGCAAAGCTAAATACCATGCCGGTATAAAAACTCTGTTTTACGCGTGTTGCTTACAACAGCCAGCGTGAACACCTACATAATAAGCAGCGGCACCTGATTTACTTACTAACACGGTCAGATAGTAGCAAGTTTAATTCAGAGCTATAACTATTAACAAAAAACCCTTGAAGACGTATATCTCCAAGGTTTTTTCATATTTTCTAAATTTGCCTTTTCACCAGGCAATAAAAAACCCCAGTAGGACGACCTACTGGGGTTTCTAATAGAAGCCTGACGATGACCTACTCTCACATGGGACCTCCCACACTACCATCGGCGATGCTTCGTTTCACTTCTGAGTTCGGGATGGGATCAGGTGGTTCCAAAGCTCTATGGTCGTCAGACAAAACTTCGGTTGCTGATACTTGATCAACAACACTTAATTCTGCGTCTTTAACAATAGCAAGTAATAGCTAATTTTATCTCTGCTGTCTAACGAAGACTCATATC
>NZ_LWFZ01000785.1:0-16720 GCF_001635225.1 Oleiphilus sp. HI0086 | reverse complement strand
CTCGCTCTTCGCCTAGCAAAGTTCGCGACCAAGCCTGTTCGATCAAATACTGACTTAACCAGGCTTTAGCCGCTATTTTGGCACCACTACCAAGCTGAACAATTGCCGTGAGCGATAGGGCGATCAGCAATACAAACAGTAAAAATTTCTTTAGCATAGCGCCTTTCCTTTTCGCTTAGTCATGCCTTCAGATAGATATAACAACACCGTCACCAACAAAAGCGCCACCAAGCCGACATAAAGCTGAAACCAAAGACCACTAGAGGTCTGCGCGAGTCGTAGCGTTTGCGCCCTGTTAAGCCCCGCAAGCTTGCCCTGTGCCCAGCCATCCGGAAGATTAGCGGGAATCTTTTGATGTTCCACCGCCACACCTGACCTTTGTGGAGTAACATCCACAGCAACCAGACTGGTAAACTTACTCACCAGACGATGCTCAAGTGCCAAGTCAGTCATCTCTTTCTGCAAGAGCGCTTTATGCTCAGGTTCAGACTCACGATAGAGCGTTAGTAAATGCTCAATCTTTCTTCGCGCCCACTCGATGGCGATACCTTTTTGTCTAGCATCCGCTATATCAGCCTCTAAAAACTGCCTCTGTAGCGATAGCCGCATATAGACATCGCGTCCGGCAATTTTCCCGGACAGCGTCGCATATTCAGGCATATGCTCTGCTCTAAATGCTGCATACAAAGGCTCACCTGCGTAGACATCGGGTAAGGGGCTCGGAAGCATCTCGACCTCATAACCCTGGAAGTCTATCGACACATCACTTAGGGCGGGTGCTGCCAGGCGAGTAAATAACTCGCTTATCCGATCTTCAACACTCTCTGGCTGAGAAATGTAAGTAAAAGAACCACGACCGGCATGTGCTGCCTTGCGCATAAAGTAGCTGTTCGGGGCAGACCCTATACCCACCGTAAACAAACGACTATGGCCAAGCTCTTGCCGGATCATGGTAAACAGTTCCGCTTCGTTGCTGACAGCACCGTCGGTGATAAAGACAACTTGCCGAAGTGTCGACAGAGATTCCTCAGAACTTTGAAGCGCGATATTCAAGGCTGGTAGCATGTTAGTACCACCATTCGCATTGAGCTGATTCACTTTGTGTCTTGCGATTGATAAGTTACGAGCAGAAGCTTGCTGACTGATAGGAAACAAAGACATAGCACGATTGTTAAACCAGATCAGGTTAAAGAAGTCATCTTCTTCTAGCTGGTCGAGCGCTTTTAACATGGCCGCTTTAGCCTGTTGTATCGAAGCACCCTGCATACTACCCGAAACATCCAGCACCAAAACCAGATTTCGATCTTGAGAGTCATCCTCAGCGAATTTCTCCTGGGGCGGCATCACCATCAATAAGCCATACTGGTCTTCATCATGGCCATCAGAACTCGGCTCGTGCATCACCGTCACAGTGGGTTGCGATGCGGCCTCTGGTTGCCAGCTGAGCAGAAAGTCTCGATTGGAAAGCTCTGCCTCCCCTGTAAGCTCAATTTGGTAGCGGCTTGAATCAAGCTTGTTAATACTCACTTGATGACTATTACTCTCAGGCGCATTGATAGGAATGCCAGCATCGATATCCAGCCTAATACTTAGCGGGTTGCCTGCTTTCTCTGCCAAGCGTCGATAATGGTTTTCTGGGAAGACAAAGCCCTTTTGCAGACTAGCGCGACTGCCCTCCTCGACTGTTGATGTATATGTAGGTGTTGAAACCATGGGGAAGCGCAAATCGTATTGCCCAGCTTTATAATCTAGCCATTGTTGATACTCGAACTCTACCGTGACACTTTCATTTGGCCCGATATTAGTGAGCTGAGTTCGAAATCGATTACTTCGACGATGCGATAAGAGGCTGGCCTTTTTTCCCTCTTTGCGAGCCTTGGCAAAGGTTTTAGCTGCCTGCTTTTTTTCCTGAACCTGTCCTTCGACCACTCTGTCACCAATATGCAATCTTAGTTGGTCAACTGCAGCGGTCTCGGGTAAGGGATAGCTATATTCGCCTTCCACCCATAAATCACTGGGGTTATAAAATTCTTGTTTAACGCTCACTCGAGATATCGGCCCCACGACCTGAATACTGACATGAGTCCTCAGCTGCAGAGCCGAGAAATCCTCTTGTTCTTGCTCTGTTAGCGCTTCTGCCTCTTGCCCTTCTATAGGGCTCAACCATAAAGAGCTGTAGCTTTTGCTAGCGTCATGCTCAGACGCCAAGACACTCTGGGATAACATCCAAAGATAAAAAACAAAACTCAAAGCACAAACTTCTGCCACGCTACGCCAGCCTCGGGTTCTAAAAATAGAGCATGAATTATCGAGATAGTGTTTATTCTCTAGAGCTCGCATATGACCTCCAACTAAGTAAAGTCCGTTGATCAAAAACATTATTCACGCCATAGCGACACATAAGGTCGCCATGGCATTTAGCTGCATTCAAATAAGAACTTTCACTGACTTAATTCTGCAAGTGACGTGCTTTCAATCACTTGCGAAGGTTCTATTGGCTCCTCTTTTGTTGAAATTATTTCTTGCGGGCTATCTTGGCCGAACTCGATTGCTACACGACGATCTAAAATTGCGTTGCCCTCATCACCTTCAGCCACATGAGCCATGCTTTCACCGACTGACTTAATCACAATGCGTTCTGCTGAGATACCTTGAGCGAGCAAAGCATCTTTCACGCCCTGAGCTCTCTCACGGGATAGTTCTTGGTTGAATATCGCTGGGCCACTTTGGTCGCTAAAGCCTGTCAAAGTTATCTGTAGATGAGGATAGCGCTGTAAGAACTCCGCCATACTGGAAATACGATCGCTAACATATGAGGGGACACGCGCTTGGCCTTTTTCAAAGTAGATCTCTTGGGTATAGGCACTCAAAAGATTCGACAAATCGCTCTGTTCTAAGGTTTGAACCTTGCTCGCCAACTCAGCTTGTAAGTCATTTAACTTTTCAGTTTGATGGTGATGACGACGCTTTAGCTCACCTAACTTAGCCCTGGTTGCTCTTAGCTTTTCCATCTCTGTGTTCAAGTCATTGGAGCTAGACGTCACTAAGTTCGCCTGTTCGTGCAACTGTTCCTGAGCCTCTTCAAGCGCCTCGTGCTGATCTTGCCCCCAACCAAAAGCACCACCTAAGCTAGCACCTATAGCAATACCCGGAGGGCCTGCAATAATGCCGCCTAAGACAGAGCCAATGCCCAGCCCCCAATAGGTTGACTCATTACTTTCTGCACTCGTTTGTTCTGCCAGTTCATTAGCAAAAGGCGCTGAANTCATACTAGCGAGCAATACCAGGCTGGCGATTTTCGATTTATTCATTATTTGCTTCATAGTGATCTCCACTTAATCTATTTAAGAAACGATATCTGGCACCTGAGTGCTTGCCGTATCGATGAGACTATTGAAACAATTTGCCGTATTTAGGTAATGGAGAGCTTATGAAGCGCTCTGGAAGAAAAAGGCGAGTAAAGGAGAGAAAGCTTAGCTTCGCTTTGACTCTCTGGATAAAGCAGGGCTGTCATGGAGAAGTTATGGAGATCGTCACTTCGTGGCGTAAAAATCATCCATTCTGCGTTATAGTAAGCACTCTGGTTTTATCTATAAGCCCTTTAGGAAAGCTGCAGAATGTCCTACCACATTGCGATCGTTGAAGATGATATCGACCAGCAACAAAATTACGCCGACTCATTGAAGCGCAAAGGCTTTAGCACAAGCTGCTACGACAATGTTGAGGATGCCTTAAACGGTATAAAGAATAATCCACCCGATATGGTATTACTCGATGTGGTACTGGGCGAAGATGAAGATGGAGGTTTTACCATCTGCCGACGCCTGCTTGATGGCGGGAGTAAACTACCCGTTATATTCCTAAGTGAGCGTTCTGATGAAATTGACCAGGTGTTCGGTTTGCGCCTTGGCGCTTGGGACTATCAAACCAAGCCAATTTCGTTAGCACTGCTAGCTGAACGAATTAAAAGCCTACAGCGCATTCACCAAGCGCGCATAGAAACCATTGAGCCTTCAACCTCCAGCTCAAGCTCTGAACTATCGATTGATGAAGAAAAGTCTTATGTATCCTGGCATGGGCAATCTATTCCTTTAACGCTAACAGAGTTCCGTCTGTTTTATGCAATTTATCAAGCTGGCTCAGAAGGTATTGATTACCAAGCTTTGGCAGAAAGCACCATGCAGCGCCTCGTTACTAACGGTACCATTAACAGCCATATTAAAAATATCCGCAAAAAGTTTAATGCAACAAAGGTTGAGTTTAAGCATATTCGCAACAAACCGGGCTTCGGCTATCGCTGGGAACAAAGCTAATGCCTGGCTTCGGAATAAAAGCTCAAGTCGCGGTGCTCAGTTTGGCTATGTTAGCCATTCCACTCGTTGCTTATAATTATTGGCAACAGATCAAAGAAGCAAGTTTGAGTACTCAGGCCCATATTCAAGAGATTGAAGCCAAAGCCATCGCTACCAATTTACTCGCCACTCAAAAAGATATTCCCACCCTGCTTGCAGCGAACGAAAGCAGTGAGCTCCATAAGCACGCCTTGGCAGCACCGGTTTTACAGACATCATTGCGACTGGATGGCGAGCTAAGTGATTGGCCAGAAAAGCTGGTTGAATCATCTCGCCTTGCCTATGATAAGCGCTATAGACAAACCAATACGACAGATTCTCCTGAAGCGGCTTTTACCTTACAACTGGCTCAAACCCAGCATTACCTTTACGCAGCTATCGCCGTCACTGACGAACTAGTCAGTTATCGCCGCAACCACCTTCGGCTCGATTATAGTGATCATATTCGCTTAAGTTATCGCGCACCAGAAGGCCATATTGAACGCATCATTCTTCCTGCTGAACATGAAGGCCCCTTAGCGAGTTACTTCAGTAATCATGAATGGGAATACGGTATCGCACCCAGTACTGAGATCGAAAGTCACCAGACAGGCATTCAAGGCTTTTGGCGACGTTCTGAGTCAGGCTATGTTGTTGAATTTCGCCTTCCCCTAAGCCAATTAGATACCCAAGGAGCAGAACTGCATATTGCAGTTGTCGATGTCGACCAGCAGCCCTCCCTTGGTCCCAAGGCAATTATCTCGACACTACCGTCTGAGTTGGCAGGTCAATTTAACCCTCTAGAACTTCATGCAAGAGAGCTACAGCGAGTCATTGACCAGCTGAAGTCCAACTACGCGCATTTAGGCATCTACGACCGCCGGGGCCGCGAGTGGGCCTTTGCAGCAAGAGACAAAGGCGGCTTTGAACTTGATCAAGACTGCCTAAACAATGCCTTGAAGGGTAGCGTTCAGCAATACCAGCATATGAAAGGCGACGCTCCGGACTCCAGAATAACGACCTGTTACCCAATCATTAAGGATAATAAAGCCATAGGCCTAGTCGTCATCGATGAAGCTGCCAGCCATGTACTTGAACAACACAAAACCAGACTACAAGCTATTGCAATTAAAACCGGCGCTATCATTGCCCTGATCATCGCACTGATGTTTATCTATGCCCTCATTCTGGCCCAACGCATCACCAAATTAAGCCACAGTGCCCACAATGCTATTGACGGGCAAGGCCGAATCATCAGCACTGACAATATCTCTAGTAAAACAGCACCCGATGAATTGGGGGACTTGTCACGCAGCATCAGCAGCTTGCTTAAGCAGCAACAATCCTATACGCAGTTTTTAGAACGCATGCCACAAACACTTCGCCACGAGATTTCCAACCCACTTAACAAGCTCAGAACCTCGCTAGAGAACCTAATCGATGACAGGCCTGAACTAAAAGATAATACTTATGTTAAAAAACTCGATGCCGGGGTTGATCAAATAAGCAAGATCTCACAACAGCTCACTGAAGCGGCTAGCCTTGAAAATGCATTGCAAAATGAACATTTAGCAAGCCTGAACCTAAGCGAGTTTTTAGAAGATTACTGCTCATCCTGGGAGGGCCTACGAACCGAACAACCCAATAAAGTGGTGTGGGTGATGGCGGAAAGCTCTAGGCTCGAACAACTACTCGATAAACTTCTAGATAACGCCTTTGGTTTTTGTTCAGATGACGGCAAGGTATGCATTCGCTTGATCGATAACGACTTAGAAACCTTGATTGAGGTCGAGAATGATGGGCCAACGATTACCGAAGGAAAAATGAATGAACTCTTTGCGCCAATGACTTCTACACGTTCGGAGGGTGGTGAAGTACATCTTGGGCTTGGGCTTCATGTCGCCAGAATCATTGCCGATCACCATCGAGCAACGCTCAAGGTCAGAAACCGTAAAGATGAAACAGGTGTCGTGTTCACCCTGATATTCAGAAAGCTATAGCTTTATAGTTACCTAAATAACTATAAAGCTAAGCGCAATGTCGAGCCGCCTCAAAAAGAGCTATCTATTTATTGAACTCAACGAGCACGACGACGCAGTGAAGCCGGCTTGAAATGACGTGAACTCGGTGCTTCGTCATCAAAAACTACCGCACGCTTCTCTTCTGAAGACAGACCGTTGGCACTATATCTTTGCGATCGTAAATCATGATAAACATTCACGCTCGCCGCTGTACCGGGAAGCTCATAATAGTTTTTCATTAGCGCCATACTCACACGCCATAGCTCATCATACTTATCATACAGATCAACCAATGAGATACCCCAGCTATCTTCATCAACATAGTACACTCGTTCTTTATAGATATGACGAACCCCCTTCTTTAGTTTCGCTTTCACCACGTGTACTCGATGCAACTCCCAGCGAATATACTCAGGGTTGAGGTGCCCCGCTAAAACCAGGTCTGCATACTCCACCCCTTCAGCGTCAACCTTATAATTATTATATGGGATAAAATATTCTTTCAAACCAACATACTCCCAGTTATAACGATCGGGAGCACCGTTATACATATCCGTATCGTCAGCAGTTCGTGTGTTATCTGATGATGCAATCGGTGAATCGTAAGCTAAGTTCGGTGCCCGCCTAACTCTGCGCTGACCAGAACTATAATCCCACACCTGACGCTCCTCTTTTATCTGATCAAGAGTTTCGTGCACTAACAAAGCGCCACCCGCTAAACGCGCGGGCGCTTTATTAAACGCAAGAAAGTAGAAAAGAATATTGTTTAGCTTCTTAAAACTCCCATTAGGTTTATGGAAATTGAATAATATTTCGTATTGCTTCGTAATCGGTGTGAATGCACCATTTCGCTGAACCGCCACTTCCGTTGCACTTTTGGTGAGAAAAACACCTCTCCAGCGCGTCAAATGGTTCCACATAACCTGTAAAGCCTTGTCATCACTGCTGCCATGCAAAATTGGAAATGGCACGCCACCAAAAGCATTTTCGAAGCCCTGGCCATTATCGAGAAGCTCTGAGGTAAGGGCATTCTTACGCGTATTCTTGCTGACCCACTCTGGCAAGGAGTGTGAGCGATGAGTAGGATAAACGTTTATTTTAAAAGTCTCTGGGTAAGTCTCAAACATTTTATACTGACCTGGAGTCAGCTTTTTCTTGTAGTCTTTGTAATTGCTCTGGTCGATCGAGAACTTAATTTCATCGTCGGCGAAGGGGTCGACATGAGGAAAACCGTTGCCCTTAAACCCATCTGGCACCTCGGTAATACCACCATCCCAAGCAGGAATTGTTTTGTATTGATTACTTTCTTTAACTGAGCCAAAAGGAGTCAAAGATACGCCTAATTCAGCTGCGGCCTCCGAAGAAACTTTTGCTTGCGCATTAAAGGACAGCATGGCTATAACAGTTAAACCTAAGAAAGATAAGGATTTTCCATTCATATTCTACACCTTACCTGCTTAATTTGAGGCTTTATAAATTACTTGAACAACGGCAATAGCGAAGCTTGATAAACTCAAAGCATACTAATGGAGCAAGCCGGAACTAATTAGTATAGGAAGGAAAACCTTATTTTCCCAACCCACTGTTTTAAACCTGAGTGAATATTTATATCAACACTAGTCTCTTTGACATTTATGCATCGCCTCTATCATCAAGTGACTAAATCTCTTCATCTACTTCAACATTCGTACTTGTTGAACTAAGATTATCTAATACCTTCACTTTCTACAAATCTTCATTATGAAAACAGCGGAGAATTTCCTATGTACCAAAATTTTGTATCTTCTTTTTTACTTGTTTGCGTTCTAGTATTCGGCTCGGGTTCAGTGCTTGCAGATAAACACGGTCGCTCACAGTGGGTAGACATCAGCAGTGACAAAAAACCATTTAACAAGAATTGTGACTACAAAGTTTGGGTTCTTGAAGACAAGGAGTGGGCTGAGACCTGGTACCTAGAAGCATTTGATAGTGAGAATGCTTTTTACACTATCAATCGCCAAAGCAGTATTTGGAGCGATAAAGATGACTTTTATGCACTTAACTACAAAGATAAAACAAAGTTTTTAACTGGCGAAAACTTTATTGAGGTGGTGCCATTCGCATTATGCTTGATGAAGTAAACTAATTATTCTTGGCTATCAAGGCTCGTTCTCAAAAGACTGCAAGCTTCTGAGAACGACCTAGCGTCTAGGGTTATGATAAGACTGTAGATAGATGGACGCTTCCTGAGAAGTCGTTTGTAGACCATTCTTTAAATGCTTTTGCTCCGAGCTTTACTGTATTCTTAGAAGGCGAGTTTGAGCAAGTCACCAAAGCTTGCGAGTAAACTTTACTCACCTCCTTTGCAGAAAAGCCCAGACTCTCTCGAAGCAGCTCCACAATAAGCATATGCCGCTGCTTTGACGACAAGCCATTCATCTTAACGACAAACTCTACTGCCCCAATAAAAAACAAACCAACTTCACTTCGGTTTTCTTGATCCTCAAATACTCGTTTCTCTCCAGCCCCTTGATGAACACTATTAATATGAAACTGAGCAAAATCAATTAATTGGGATGAGAACCCTACAGCGTTACCCTCTTCAGTTTCATGCCTGCTTAGCTGACTTGCACGGTACAGCGACGATACTCTATGTAAGAGCAATAGCATTAAAAAAACCCGCAAGTGCACTGGCCGTTAGTGCCAAATTATCGTACAACAGCCCATAATCTTGCGAGAAAGAGTTCTGTATACCAAGGTTCATCCATATATCATTCGTCATCAAATATTCCTAGTCGTTACAAACAAAGGGGCCTTAAATAAATTCCCGAGGATTGTAACAAGTAAAGGAATGACAAATTATCCCAAAGTGGTAACAACAGGTAACACTGAGGTAAAACCTTGTGAAATAGCCCATAAGACCTAAGGAAGCGGATTGATCATCGGCAAAATCCCTAGGTGTTTGGGCTTGGAGGGCTTATCCGATGCCTAGGGTTTCATTGACATCATCACGGATAGCACGATAGAGCTTAGCGTCCTTTTCCAGCTTTCTGAGGCTGTGAACGGGGAAGATTTCTCGTAATTTGCTATTGCCTTCCTCATCTTCAATCAGGAATGGCATGAGTTGTTCAACCAGTCGCAACATCACTTCAGGTGATACCGACGCCCCCGGCGAGGCACCTAGTAGCGTCCCGTAGGTTTTATCATCAGAGACAATAATCTCGGTGCCCATCTGCAAGTCACCATCTTTAATGATTTGCACTCGCTGACCTGCCGGACTAACCTGCCAGTTGAATTTACTACTTAAACCTGGCGCAAAGTCTTCTAGTTCCTTCAGCATCTTTTCCTTACAAACAAAGGTCTCGGAAATAAGGTACTTCATTAATGGAAAGTGCTCTCGCGCAACATTCAAAAAGTTAGGGATATCATGAAAGCGCATAGACTTTAAGTACTCAAGGAAACCTCGGCCTTTTTCCAGCACCGGCATAAAGGTCGCAAAAGGACCAAACAGCAAGTAATGCTTTCCGTTAGCAGCACGCAAATCCAGATGCGGAACCGACATGGGTGGTGCGCCGACTTTCGCTTTACCGTAAGTTTTTGCAGAGTAGTGTTTAGCGTCTTCTTCACTAATAGGCGCCATCAAGAAGCGACCACCAACAGGGAAGCCTGCAAATCGAGTTCTATCTGGTAAGTGGCTTAGTTTAAGAAGCGGGAATGCGCCTCCACCTGCGGCAACAAATAGCGTGTCGCCTTTAAAGCGCATTTTCTGATCGCCTTTTTGGGTTTCAACTAGCCATTGCTTAACCGGGTTTTTATGAACACGCGTAACATGCGTTCCGTAGTGAAATTCAACCCCTTCCTGCTTTGCCAAATAAGCAGCCATTTGCTCGGTGATCGACTCAAAATTAACATCTGTTCCCGTCGCAATCATGGTCGCAGCCATCTTTTCAGAAGTTGGTCGATTTTCCATGGTATAGGGGATCCATGATTTAATTTCATCATGATCTTCCGAATACTGCATATGCTCAAAATAGTGGTGCTGAGACATTTCTTCAAAACGCAATTTCAGCTCATTGATACTGTCTTCATGAACCAGGGTGCAGTGTTTTGTCGGAACGATAAAGCTTGTAGGGTCTTCGATAATCCCCTTCTTAACCAAATAAGCCCAAAACTGCTTGGCGATATTGAATTGACCGTGTATTGCGAGTGCCTTTTCGACTTCGATAATATCCTCATCGACCGGCGTATAGTTCAACTCACAATTTGCTTCATGGCCTGTTCCCGCATTATTGAATACGCTGGAGTTGCTTTTGGCTGGCCCAGAAAGGCGCTCTATGATGGTTATTTTAAGCTTCGGGTTCAGTTCTTTCGCTAGGGTGGCAAAGGTAATTCCCATTATCCCTGCGCCGACAATTACTACATTCATATAATACTCTTGCTTGTAAGCGTGGTTTAAACTTGATACGAGGAGAAGAGTCAGATTTGGCTTGTTTGAGGGTCACCCAAAGTAATGCCAAGATGTTTTTATGATGAGACTACAACACCTGATTTGCCGGTTGAGCTCGATGATAACGAGTTACCGGATTTTACCGGGCGCTATTTTATACAAATATCTGGCCTTTTTCGAGTGATTTGTATCCAAGACATAAAGCACCACTGCTTAGCCGAAGCTAAAAAATCATGTTATCTATCAATTAAACTTAAGAGAAAATTCACCTTAGCAACAATTGGCACTGCAGCACCGATAAGATTACTATATAAAAAACAATAAGAGAGTTATCCAAAATGAAAACCTACCAAAGCTTCAAAGAATTCTACCCTTACTACCTATCTGAACACAGCAACGCGACATGCAGGCGCTTGCACTTCCTCGGTACTGCACTCGTTATTTTACTGCTCGTTACACTTATTAGTACGCAAAATTGGTCACTGCTAATCGCTCTGCCACTAGTCGGTTATGGTTTCGCCTGGGTCGGACATTTCTTTTTTGAAAAGAACCGTCCGGCTACTTTTACATACCCGCTATGGAGTTTAATGGGTGACTTTGTGATGTTTAAGGATATGCTGCTCGGCAAAGTTAGCTGGTCTTAGTTGTGAGGGAACCACTGTCTGGTCACGCAACATTCGCATAGAGCAGCATGTTTAATTCCGAAGAAAAAGTCTTAGAGCTTGCTCCATTTTCGAGTAGTAAGGGTTCCATGTTAAACGGGCAAATAGTTTGTCTTCTTCGCTATAACCCCATGCTGAAAACCATACACTTTCACCCTCTTCGCATCGGCGCGTATTTGAGGGATTAAAGCTGTTTCCGCACATTCGTTTTTCTCCTTTTTTGCCGTAGTAAGGGTTGTCTGGAGCGAATAGTGGGCTCATATGTGAGCCAGAACTGATTCTCAGTTCCGGCAGTTTCATAGACTTAGTGATAATCTTATCGTCTTCAATAATAGACTCTCCATACCAAATGAAGCGATTTGATGCATGGGTGAAGTTTGAGTCAAAGTATCCTTTGATGGCATGAGGGTTAATGACACTGTCTGCCTCGCTCATCACAATCAGGGTTGGGACATTTGTTTGCTTTGATTCAAATAAGTCTCTGACATATTGTGCACTCTCAGAGTAAGCGATCGAAGCATTAATTGGCGAGGAGCGATATCGGGCTAGGTTATCTTCTTCTGCCTTCCAGCCCCAGTCCATAAATGTCGCAAAGATGGGAGCCAAACGCTCTACAAAAGGTGAAAATGTCTCAAAGCCCGGAGAAAACAGAAGCAAACCATCAACACCACCCTGCTCAATGGCATTGATAGTCACGAGGTTTGCACCGGTAGAAAAACCGCCTAGTAAAACCTTGTTGTACTGTTTTTTCAGCTGTAGAGCATAGTGGTCAACAATGTCTTGCCAATCTTCATAGTGAGAGAGCATTAAGTCCGAAGGCTTACTTCCGTGCCCAGGCAAAAGTAAAACGTGAACAGCATACCCTTCGCCGTGGAGCGATTTAGCAATATCAGAAAAAGAATAAGGCGAGTCTCCCAAGCCGTGAACCAGCAATACAGCTTTCTGTGTCGGCTCATTAGGCATCAACATAAACGGTGCGTTCATGTTGATCTCTTTTTGCTTGTTCTGTGAAATAAAACTTCGGTTATGCGATAACCATGCTCTAGACACCTCTATATAGCTTTCAAAGTCTCGCTGAATATAATTGTAATACTCAGCACTCTGATGCAAAGGCATTTTGCTGTCCGGCATACTCGCACAACCTTTAACAATCATCAGTGCTGTAAGCACCAAAGCAACGCGCGCTATTAAACGTAACATGATTCTCTCCTTCTGACTTACAGCATGCTGCCCGCTTCCATAGCGATCCATCACTGAGCCCACCATGACGTCGCCATACAATAAGTAAACTAATCAGTGCAGTTTACTTATTTAAATTGAAAAGTAAACTATGCAGTGTAAAAATGTACTTTATTGGTATTTAAGCTGTTGAGACTCAATGTGAACGTAATCTGTCAGACCTTAAGCGAAAAAAGCAAAAGCCGCAGTGAATTAAAGAGAGAGGCGATCATTGATGCCGCGAGAAAAGCCTTTAAGGAATATGGCGTAGATGCGACAAGCATGGATAAGCTAGCGGAAATTGCCCAGGTATCAAAGCGAACGGTCTACAATCACTTCGACTCTAAAGAAGCCTTGGTAATGTATTTGCTGAAAGATCTATGGGATCAGGCGATGGTGAAAATTGATGTTCATTATGATGCCGTCAGCCCCTTGGGTGAGCAGCTAACAGCATTACTAAAGCAAGAAGTGAATCTGGTGGGCGACAAAGAATATATCGATTTAGCACGCGTGGCGCTAGGGCACTTCCTGTTCCAGCCGGAGGCCCTACAAAAAGAACTTGAAAAGTTCGATGATGAAGACACCGCGCTGACGCT
Source organism: Oleiphilus sp. HI0086 (assembly GCF_001635225.1). Lineage (NCBI taxonomy): Bacteria > Pseudomonadati > Pseudomonadota > Gammaproteobacteria > Oceanospirillales > Oleiphilaceae > Oleiphilus > Oleiphilus sp. HI0086. The sequence continues at coordinate 3,466 of NZ_LWFZ01000785.1, read as the reverse complement.
ATGGTTAGAAAGCGCGTCTAAAGATAAGCGCATAAATTTACATGACACAGAGCTAGCTTTCACACAGCTTCACAACCTAATAAAGGGAAGTTGCTTTTGGCCTCAAGTTGTTCAAATTGCGCCTGTTTTATCTGAACCTGAAAAACAAGCACTAGTGCGCGAAACCGTTGATATGTTTTTGGCTCGATATAAATAATGATAAATATTAATTGTAAAAGTCAGCGCTTGAGCTGAGCTATTAGAACACTGCGTTCGACTAAAGCGCACGACTCCTGCGCATTACTTAGTCGTTAAAGTGCCAAATTCGGCCCCTAGTACGTACCTTGTAGGTCGGGTTTCAACCCGACAGATCGGTGCCAATGAGGTAGTTAATAGGTATTGTAAGCACCGCGTCGGGCTGAAGCCCGACCTACGAATAAAGTGCGAATATGCCAAGTTCGGACTCTTCGATATCAATAGGGTGTGCCGTGCGCACCAGCGGAGTTTGATACCTCGTCTTAGTAGGCAGAGGGTTCAACCCCTCGCATGAATCTGCCCCGTGCTAGCCCGCTTGCGAGCCGTGGAAGGCTCTGCCTACAGGTTAGGGAAATTGCTTTGGCCGCCCCCCATTACTGTTTGTTTGAGTCGCGGGGTTTATCGGTGCGCACGGCGCACCCTATTTGAGTTGTCAGGGTCTTAAATGCGGACTCATTGGCACTAGTGAAGAAAATTCCGATTAGATGTCTCAAAAAGTTACATCAAATTCATTGGCGGCAAAGAGCTTAATCTTGATCTAGGATATCAATTAGATGTTTACTTGGTTCCATGCGTTGATGAAGAACCCTGAAGATTTCAATGCCACCCTGGCACTCTGCATAATAAATGAAATGTGACTCAACTCTTACATGCAAACAGCTTGGTAGTTGGATATCAAACGTATTTCCCTTCTGAGGATTGCAAGCTAATTGCTTAAACATTATTTCTATATCTTTGATATAACGTGCAGCTCGAGCAAAACCAAATTTCTCTAGGCTATAATCAAAAATAGCTTCTAAGTCTTCATCTGCTTTTTGGTGTACAAAAAAGCTTTGGTTTTTATGCATTATGCTTTTTCTTCATCCGTTGAATAAAATCATCAGCATTCCAATTTTCGATAATGGGGCTATTTTCACCATCTTTAATAAGCTGGCGTAATTCTGCTAGCTTTGATTCAGCGTAATGCTCTTGCAGAAGTCTCAAGCCAGCGCGAATGACTTCACTTTGGTTAGAGTAATCACCTGAACTAATCAGACCTTCAATAAAACCGCCTTGATCATCAGTAGGTCTAAATGTAACGGTATCTGCCATAACAAACCTCTTCGTAAGAATATGTCTTACAAATAAATTTACATGACTTTATTCAGGCTGGCAAGGAATTAACCAACACGGCTAAACAATAACTACACTTGAATTCGTTCAGCAAGATCAAGCGCATCATCTACTTCTACCGGTACCACTATTAGCACCGGTGATGAGGTAAGTCTTACCTTTAAGAGACTCGATTCGCTCAGGTGTCCAGCCTTTTGGGCCGAATTGATGTTTAGTAAATTGGCGGTTGGTAGACATTGCTTAAACTCCTTTATGTGTAAATAAGGAAATAAGGGGTCGGTGACAACTGATTCTTATTTGTCACCGACCCCTTAGACTCTTATACTAGTGCTGGCAATCAAATCGGCAACTAAATCGCCAATTAACAAACCCTCGTCCAGTCCCTCGGCCATAGAAAAGACATCACGGAACAGCACAATCACTTCTTGTGACTGAGCAGGCGTAAATTCAGATAAATTCATCAGACCCACCCTTCTAAAGATATAACGCGAGAATATCGAAGCTCTCCTATAGAGAGAGCCTATCAACGCTAAGCTTTTTTAACGTATTTCGGTGTCACTTTAAGCGCACCGATTCCAGGGATCTTACAATCAATATTGTGGTCATCAGAGCTTTCGATCAGGCGAATATTTTTGATCTTGGTGCCAACTTTTACGACTGAAGAAGAGCCTTTGATCTTAAGGTCTTTAATAACGGTAACACTATCGCCATCAGCTAACACTGCGCCATTTGAATCTTTTACAATCAAACGATCTTCATCTTCTTCAGCATTAATGGGCCATTCATGGGCGCACTCAGGACAAACAAAACTAGGGCCGTCTTCATAAGGGTATTCAGAATCGCACTTCGGGCAATTAGGCATAGATATTCTCTTTTAGGTTTCAACATGAATCTAACAATGAATCAGCCTGCCCTGGGAGCAAGCTTTAAAGTGTTATTATCTACCAATTAGCATTTAGAATCTTCTAAATAAGTAAGATCCTTTTATGTCGACACTTAGTTACACTTGCCTAAGCGCTAGACAGCGTTAAAATACTTAACCTTCCTAAGCTCATCCCAGGTATCTCTATGCAATCCGATTTTTGGTTCAATTGTTGGAAAAACAACACCATCGGCTTTCATGAAAGTGAAGCAAACCCTAACTTGGTAAAACACCTCGACTTGCTCAAGCTCGCCCCCGGTAAACGAATACTTTTACCTTTATGTGGGAAAACTCTCGATATTCCTTGGCTAGCCTCTAAGGGATTTCAGGTTGTTGGCATCGAGTTAAGCGAGTTGGCCATACAACAACTTTTCGATGAAATGGGCGTTCGGCCAGAAGTGAGCACCCAGGGGCAAATTAAACGCTATCATGCTGAGAATGTAGACATACTAGTCGGTGATTTCTTCAGTGTCGATAAAGAAACGCTTGGCCAGGTTGACGCTGTGTTTGACCGTGGCAGTTTAGTTGCTTTGCCTGTAGAGATGCGCAAGCAATATGCCTCACACCTCAACACTCTGGTTGCTGGAACGCCTCAGCTAGTGGTTTGCTATCAGTATGATCAGAGCCTAATGGGTGGACCGCCTTTTTCAGTTAGCGAAGAAGAGTTGCAGCAACACTACGCACAGCATTACAACTTGCGGCCCCTTGATAGCACGAAGGTTTCAGACAAGTTTTCAGCAGCCTTTCCTATCACTGAATATGTCTGGCTACTTGAGGGCGAGAATTAAACCCTCAGCCCTTTTATTCTTGTTAGCAAGCCTACTCACTAGAAAGAGAAGACCATGAAAGAAGACCAAGCTCGCTGGAATAAGCGCTTTAGCGAGCGCCCGATGATTCAAGCGAAAGCACCCGCTTTTATCGAGGAGGCTTTAGACCAGCTCCTACCCGGCAGTGTGCTTGATATTGCCAGTGGCGACGGTGCAGCAGCCTTATTCCTAGCCGCGAAAGGCTTTACTGTATCGGCTGCCGACATATCAGAAGTCGCCCTGGATCGACTGAACACCTTCGCACAAGAGAAAAACCTAGAAGTAAGCACTTATACCTTAGACCTCGATCACCCAGAACAACTAAACGAGCTAGAGACGTTTGATAACATCGTGATGACGCACTTTAAACCAGCGCCTCATTATTGGCCCC
>NZ_LWFZ01000784.1:0-4764 GCF_001635225.1 Oleiphilus sp. HI0086 | reverse complement strand
TTGGCTTAAATACCCTGGAGTGAAGACTTCAAACAGATTCTTACGTTTACTGGCTTTAGGAAAGTCGAAACTTGTGAACTCGGCTTCGCACCATTCGCGAATCAAAGTGAGCCATTTATTCTTATGGTTCACGCCTTTTAGCATTGATTCAGCGACAAGTTTCTGTACTTCATCGATGCTATCTAAGGTTCGTGAGCGAAGTGTTTGATACCAATCAATTGTGGCATGGTAATGCTGCTCCCAGGCTGAAAGACCACCCTCAAGTACAGCTGGTGTGAATACATCTGGTCGTCTATTAATCAAAGGTTCAAGAGACGACATAAGTTCTGCAGGCGTCGCCCAGTTACTATAGACCTCTAGTAACAACTCTTGTGGTAGAGCAAAGACTTCCTGGCGCCAGTAATCCTCACAGACCCGCAGCAACAGAGGCTTGGTGTCTTCCATCAGGTTTTGCGTAAAAGCGACATTTAAATCTAATGCATGACGCGCCAGAAGCTGCTGACAGAAACCATGAATTGTATGGATTTCAGATTGGTCTATTTGACGTTCTGCGATTCTTAAACGAAGTTTATCTGCCTCAATATCCGATGATTGTTGGTACAAATAATTCAGCACCTCATCGTCACTAGGTTCACCATTTAATACCTGGGAAAGCTCCTGAATTCGTGCACGGACTCGATCACGAAGCTCTTGCGTTGCTGCCTCGGTAAAGGTCACTACCAGAATTTCATCTACCCCGAGCTTTTGTTCTAGCAAATAACGTAAGTAGAGATTGGCGACCGCATAGGTTTTCCCGGTTCCTGCGCTCGCTTCAATTAGTGACAATGAATCAAGCGGGAACTGACAGAGGTCTAGCGTTTTCATTTTAGAACCTCCCCTTGCAAGTCGGTGAAAATAAACTCTTCTTTATAGGCAGCAACTTGCTTAACAAGTCGCTGCGACTCTATATCAGGTAAAACTCGAACCTCGGCGTGATCAGTATAAAGGCAATAGCGCTGCCAATAAGGGTCATCCATTTCACCTTCACGCGCGTTGTAGCCCTGTTTGTTACCTTCAAATATTTTTCTCGCTTTTGACTCGCCTTCAAATATCCAACTAAAGGCAGTCTTCGGTAGGAATGGCAGTGCTTCTTGCCCTGTTAGCGTAAAGAGCTCTAGCAAACCCTCCATATAAGATTTTGCGTCAGCAGCACTCAATTCAGGAAAGATCGTTACTTGCTCTGCATTAATCAACCTTGACTCGGTTTTTAGCTCAAGTCCCGTCTCGTGACCCGGTGCAACTTGATGGTGAAATAGATAGTTGACCACAACATGTTTTACCCAGCTAGAAAAGAACAACGCTGGCGAACTCCGGCTCAAACTAAACTCGCAAACAGCGCTATCCAGTAGGACTAGTGAACCAACTATGCGCTTACCAGAAAGCTGGAAGTCGATAACCAAAGTTGACGCTTCTTTCGCTAAAGCTCGCTCAATATAGGTAGATAAATCGACAAGTTCATCCTTCGCTTGAGCAAAGTAAGTTTCATCTAAAGGTGCTTTTGGCAGCCTCCCTGATAAGCGCCACTGATCAAAACACGCTTGTGTAAGCGTGTCAGAATCGACTTCCTTATGCATGTCCTTGACGACAGTTCTTAAGATATCACCCTTTAGTGCATAGATATCCAAACGGTCCAATGCAAAGGCTTCACTTTCTTCCAGATCATCTGGCAGTTTGCTAACCTTCAAACCAAGTATTTTCTGATAGTAGTACTTAAGAGGTGAAGACAAGGCGCTAAGCAATTCTTCCAAAGACAGACTTTGGATCTGTATTTCTGTTTCATCGTCTTCGACGAGTTGATCACTTTGAGGCTCAGCAAACATATCGAACTGATGTAATGGAGGCGCGTCTATTTCCAGAACATTGGCATTTGTTTCATCCTCTTCTCTAGACTCAAGTTCCAAGCCTCTGGAAAGGTCTTCCTGCTTTGGCGAAAACAGTGTCATCCAGTCCATGTTGTAGCTTTTGTCTAGTATTTTTTCACTGTGCGATTCAGAAACTTTTTCAGAATAATAGTCGGAGTGAAAAGCTTGCAGGCGGTGCTGCTTGGTCCACAACTCCACTACATCGGCATCTGCTTCGTTCTCTATTTTAAAATACGTGCGGCAATAATCCTGTAGCTCACTCACTAGTACAGAGGGGTAGCGAATAGAATTATCGCTAATATTGCGACCCGTATAGCTGATATACAGATAATTCCTGGCACTCAGCAAAGCCTCCAGAAACAGGTAGCGGTCATCATCACGTCGTGAGCGGTCGCCAACTCGCCCCGGAGACCGTGCCATTAAGTCAAAGCTTGGTTTGTTTTCAGGCCTTGGATACTTTCCTTCATTCAAACCCAATAAACACACTAATGAAAACGGTACGCTGCGCATTGGCATCAGAGTACAAAAATTAATACGGCCAGAAAGAAATCGTTGCGAAACCTGCTCTTCTTCCAACACTTGCTTCACTTGCTGGGCAACGATGGAAAATGGCAAAGCTTTTTCATAGCCAGTAACTCTAAACTCATCACTTAAGGCTTCTAGCGCCTTTGCCATTGCCTGAGTAACACTTTCGTGCAAGGTATCCTGATCAAGCCATAAACGCCAGACATCTGCTATCGTAGCCAAAGCATCAAGGGGATGTTTTTCACCCGCTTGCATTGAGAGCGTTTGCTCAACAACGTCAATAAAGCGAACAAACTTACCCACCAATACCTGCTGATCTGAGCCGAACACCTCTTCCGGTATCACTTGTTCACCCGCAAAACTGGCGACAGGAACAGGCCCGAGAATATAGGCGCTTAGCAGGCGTTTAAGCGCTGCGAGCCAGGTTGTCTCGCCACCTGCGTCTTCTATATTTAATATCTTGTTACGATGCGTCTCAGAAAGCCCCCAACGAACATTCAAGACCTTGACCCAGTGATGAATACTAAGCAGCTCATCTTCATCAATGGAAAATCGCTGCCTGATTGCGGGAAAGTCCAAGCAATCTAATAGCTCGGCAGCCGTCATCCGACTTGACTCGAGTATCAATAGATTGCCAATACATTCCAATAAGGGTTGATGCCGATTCAAAGCCTGATCGGCAATAACATAGGGCAGGCTATGCGTTTGCCCATGGCGATCATAAACAAGGCGTGAAAAAACTGCCTCAATATAGGCGGCATAGTCTTCTATATCGGGCACCATCACAATAATATCGCGAGCATTTAAGCCGGGGTTTGCATCAAGCGTATTTAATAAGTAGTCGTGGAGAGCCTCAACCTCTCTTAAGTGGTTATGGCAACTTGCGAAGCGTATCGACTTATCGTCAGGATTCACACAATGGTGCTGGTTCTGCAGGTTCAAGATATCTGACTGAATTAAATTCAGCGCTGAATTATCTTCATCACCAAGATCATCGTAAAGCTCGGTGGCTAGATCAGCGAAAATTTCTTCTTGCATCAATAGCGACATATAATCGCGACCAAGCTTTCCCCATGACGCGAGCAAGGTGTTATGCTCAATAAAGTTTTCCGCTACCGTTTCAGCACTGACGCCCCGCGCAAGCAATGACTGATTAAGCAGGAGCTGCTGATACTCACTCATCACATCACCCCAGTAGTAGCGACAAGGGTTATTCACCACAACGTGTATATCAATGTGTTCAGCTAAAGCTTTGATAACAGCCAGCATTCTAGGAGGCAAGGCTGACAGGCCAAATACGAAGATTCGTTCGGGTAACTGAAGTTCCGCCCCTTTAGGTAGCGCTCTAATACAGGACTCCAGCCTGGTCAGCAGACTGGAACGATGCTGTCGTTGCGCCAAGGGCAAGTCAGGATAAACGCTACACCACAAGTCAGCCTGCCAAGCTTCCAATTCGGTAAATTGAGGACTACTGTAGTCTTTGGAATCCAGGCCGCTAGCAAGGCTCTTTATCGGCTTGCCTTGCTCCCATGCTTGCAACCATTCTGGGCGGTAGTTTTGATAGCCATCAAAAACGTCGGCTATGACACTCGCCATATCAAACACTAAAGACTGGGATAGCGCTTCATCGCCAGCGTTACCCAGCGCAGGCTCAGCACTCCCCTCATCAGTGTTTGGTGATAAGCTCTTGGCATAACGCCGTAAGCGCTGATATTCGGGCTGGGCAAGCTTACTCGGCAATTGTTCAAAAAGCTGCCACCTTAAATTCTGTTTCTCAAAGCCCTGTACTTGCAGAGGCTTCGGTAATAAGGCTTCAGCCAATTTCCAAATAAAAGACGCTGGCATGCTACATTCAACCATCGCAGAGATACCCAATTCTTCAGATATTTGCTGCTGAAGCCAGGTGCCCATACCGAAACTTTGAATAATCACCTTTTCCTGATCAAAGATTTTTTTCAGTGGTTCTCGTCTCATTATTTCAGCAATGATGAAAGCGAGGTTTTCAGTGCGATTCGAAGGGTAAAATTTAAGCATTAAATAATCAGTCAGATTTGAGAGTTGCGTGCGAAGAGCTAGCGCTATTTCTTTATTATCGTTGATACGTTAACTGAAATCATCAGGACTTTCACCTGCTTTTCGCGCTTATTTCAACTACGAGTCATCAACTTAATCGGCAAACTTAATGTAAGCTCTCAAGACATGAGCGGAAGTCCTTATTCATTGATATTATTGGATTTTTTGCTAACAAATAAAGTCGACGCCTGCATTGTTTTTTTGTATCATGAGAGTGTTTTTTGAACAGAGTCACATTTAAACCGTGAACAAAAAGCATTGCTTG
>NZ_LWFZ01000783.1:0-5793 GCF_001635225.1 Oleiphilus sp. HI0086 | reverse complement strand
GTCCTTCAAGTTCGTGCTTATCTACTTGCTCAATAGGTCTTAGAGAAACCTGTTCAATGGCAGCGCAGAGACTTTGGAGCTTGTCGGCGCAAAGTTGCCCGCAGACACCTTTGAGAAGGTGTGAAATGGCTTTAAGCGCTTTTAGATCTAATTCGTTACAGGCCTTTAGAATATCTTCAGAGTGCTTCGGGCTGTCACTAAGGAAGCTATTCAGCAATGCAGAGAATAAATCATCGTTATTGTAGATTCTCTCTCTTAGACCGTCAGGGTTCCAGTGGGTAGGGGTATCTTGCTCGCTAGTTGAAGCAGTAGCGTTGGGTTTGGTGCTTGTATCATCTTGAGGCATAGGTGCGTCTTCATATTCAGGTTTGTTGTTACACACATAACTAATGAGTGTAGAAATTGGTGCGTCGTTATAAATTGGTTTGCTTAGATAGGCGTTCATACCGGCAGCCAAGCACTTTTCTTTATCTCCTTGCATTGCATTGGCTGTCATCGCAATGATCGGAATGTCGGTGTAGAACTGTCCAGCTTTGCCATCGCGAATAGCTCGAGTGGCTTCATAGCCGTCCATTTCGGGCATTTGACAATCCATAAGGATTAAAGTGTGTGGGGTATTGGCGGTGGTTTGTATCAAACTGCTAATTGCTTCCAGGCCATTGCCAGCGACATCCGCGTGTAGGCCAATGTTTTTTAACGTGCTGAGGGCTACCATTTGGTTAATATAATTATCCTCCAGGATCAATAAACGGGTACCTTCTGGCCATTTTATTTGTCTCGAATCCTTCGTAGAGTAGGTCTTAATGCTTTCAGAGGTGATCAGAGGTTGAGCTTGTTGTAGTGCTTGACCGTCATCCGCCAAAATACTTAACGCATCAAATAGGTCAGAGGTAGTCGCAGGTTTTGGGAAATAAGCATCGAAGCCAATATCGGCCATTTCCTGTGCACCTCCCTGATAGGTCATTGAGGTCATCATAACAAGTTTCATCGACTGAAAACGTTCGTCGTGACTAAGTTTTCGCCCCAGCTCTGCTCCGTCCATTTCTGGCATTTGCATGTCTAACAGGGCGATATCGAAAGGCCTCTTGCTTTCGTCATTATATCGTTGCTGGCATAGTTCTAGTGCTTCGGAGCCAGAGCTCGCTTCAATGGCTTTAGCTCCCCATAGGTCAAGCTGACCTCGGAGTACCTCTAGGTTAGTCGTGTTATCATCAACGATCAGAATCTCTAGTTGGCTTATATCTATTGTCGGTTTGACTAACTCAGCTTGATCGCTAGTCTTCAGCAACATTGAGCTCGAAAAATTGCTGCCTTCTCCTGGAATGCTCTTAACGGAAATGGTGCCGCCCATCAGTAAGCATAGGTTCTTGGCAATGCTCAGTCCTAAACCTGTGCCGCCGAACTGTCTGGTAGTTGATGCGTCAGCCTGATTAAAGGCTTCAAACAGCGAGTCGGCTTTTTCAGGCGGGATTCCTATACCTGTATCAGTCACATCGATGTCTAGTTGAAGCAGATTTGCGTTTAGCTCCGTAAGCCGAGCAGAAATAACGACTTCACCTTGGCTGGTGAATTTGATTGCATTGTTGACAAGATTGGTAACGACTTGGCGGATCCTGCCGGGGTCTCCTACTGCTTTTGACAGGGTTAACCCTCTTAAGTCGACGATCAGTTCTAGCTCTTGTAGTTGAGCTTGCTGGGCAAGAGACTCTGCAAGATCGCCAATTTACTTTTTCGGGTTAAATAGAAGGTGCTCCAAGTCTAGTTTGCCTGCTTCTATTTTAGAAAAGTCTAAAATGTCGTTGATTAGTGTAAGTAGCGACTGTGCGCTATTTTGCGCTATTTCAGCCCGGTGCCTTTGTTGAGTATCAAGCTTGGAGTTAAGCAGAAGTCCCAGCATGCCCAGAACGCCATTCATCGGTGTCCTGATCTCGTGGCTCATGCTTGCGAGGAATTCGCTTTTCGTAATTGCAGCTTGTTCAGCATTTTCTTTTGCAGTAATGAGTTCGCTTTCGGCTGATTTTTTCCCAGTAATGTTCGAGCTAATGGCAACATAACTTTGTGGTTTGCCGTTCATATCTTTAATGGCAATGACAGTGCTGCTAATCCAGTAATTCTGACCATGTTTATCTTTGTTGTAGACTTCGCCTCGCCATACGCTGCCTTTAGCAGCTGTTTTATAAAGTTGGCCGAAGAAGGCTTTGTCATGATAGCCAGAGTTAAGAATTCGATGATTTTGGCCTAGCAGCTCTTCACGCTCGTATCCGCTTACTTCGACGAATTTGTCATTCACATAAGTGATGTCTCCTCTTATATTTGTGATAGAGACAATGGAAGCCTGGTCCAAGGCATATTTCTGCTCATTTAGTTCATTTATTGAGGCGTCAATATTCTGTAGGGCTTTATGAAAGCTTCTGGCAAAAATACCTACTTCGTTATTCTCGTTCACGGGTAGGTAGTCAATTTCGCCTGTTTGCTCATAGCGTTCGAGTGTTTCAGTCAATCTCGAGAGAGGGCGGGTAATTCTGCGAGAGATTAAAATGGCAGCCGTTAAGGCAACTAAAGCTAGCGATAAACCTATAAGCAGGCTTTTGTTGCGAGTTCCTTCCAGAGCTAATGCAAGCTGTTGATGTGAGGATGATAGTAGAATATGGAGTTGTGGGCTGCCATAAGTCGCACCACCTTTTAATACTTTGTAATACGCAGAGTATTTAGTATTGGTACTGTCTTTTAACTGCGTAAACGTCAGCTTGTTGGTGCCTGACTGAAAGTGCTGAGTGAGCTCGGGGAAATCTCTAAGTAAGTTTTTATCATGTGATGATGAACTATTATCTGAAGAGCTTTCCTGATAAAGATATTCACCTTCAGCGTCACTGATATAGAACTGTCTATTGCTATTGTAGCGAGGCAAACCAGAGATAATAGCCATTGGCTTAAGCGTTGCGATTAATACATAGCTGGCTGTATCGTCCAGAACCTTGAATAACGCGTTTGAAACGCTTGAAAAGACCTTTTCTGTTTCCAGCTCAACTAGATCTGGACTTAGGTAGATATCAGAAAAGTAAATCTCCCCCGATTTTAACTTGCCACTTTGCTTCAGTGTAGCTAGGTCTCTTGTTAGAAAGGTGTCTGAGCTTTCCTCTCCGCTCTTGCTGTCAGCCTTGTGGCTTGTATAAAGAACTTCCCAGCCAATTACACTGTCCGGTCTTTTGGCGACTAGCTTGATATTTACTACGCCTGGATTTAAAAGCAAGTAGTGTTCGAGAGTGCGATTGACTGGCTCAGACTCAGTGATGCCTCCTTGCACATAGGCTTGAATGGCATAGTGCTTGCCCAGGGAAACTAAGTCTTGGGCACTTCTTTGAAATATGGATTGATAGCTCGACTCAAGCATCTCAGCTTCGTGCTCAAGCTCCTGTAGGTTCTTTTTCTTTATTTGGGCGATATGATCCAGATACACAGAAATACTGATGATGGTGCCGACAATGAGTGTTAAAGAGAATGTAACTGAGGGGATTAGTAGACTTATAGGGCGCTTCGCACGTTCAGTTTTTGAAGTTCTGATATGTTGATGTGTAAGAGGGGGTGTTTCGCGGGGGCCGCTATCTGTTGATGAGGTGGCGGTGTTGAAAATTAGGCTGCGAGTTATGCCTGCTAGCATAGAAAGGTAAGCAACAATTTTCAGTATATGAGCGATATTGAAATGGTTATCGAAAAGTTGCGTAGAGCCGAATGCCACATGCAGTTGGGTTAGGCACTCTGGAATGCAGCTTAATAAAAACGCCAGGCTGACGGGGTCGCGTTCTTTCTGAAACCAGGTCCAGAACAATGTGGCGGCTAATAAGTATGTCGCTAGTGGAAGGATGTCATAGGGGCGGCTTATCAATTCGCCAGGGAAAGTGGTTTGCGGTAGGTTTTCGCTCACCGAGGCTAGATAAACACTTACGAAGGCCGAACCAACAAAAAAACTATCGCTAAAGGAAGTAGCTTTAGATGCTTGTACAGGGGGGGTTATTGCTGTGATACAAAGCCCATAAGCTTAGTGCCGCCCCGACGGTCATGATTGAAGCATTGAAAAGGCGGGAAAGCGCCCAGGTAAAAGGAATAAAATCAGTGTTCTGGGCTTGAGCATCGATCACTCTTGCTGATGCCAAGGTATGAAAAATGTCGATCGATGCTGCCGAGAGCAATGCAAGCCCCATGATAGGGAGTGTAATATTACGATGATAGTAGTAATGAACAAACGCAAAGATAGCGCCGATACAGGCAATAGAAATTGCGCTCCATTCGAGAATGGTATGTAGGATAGCTCCCTGCAGCGCTTCCAGCATCGAGCTTTGTGTTGTCACTATATCGACTTTTGTCGGCGCAGCGCCAAAGTCAATTCCTAGCATATTAGGTAAAAAAGGTAGAGTGCAGAGAAAAAATAGCCCAATAGTCAGTTTTTTGGGAGACGTCATTCAAACTTCCGAAATATGGTGACGTGGTGCGATGGCATTAAAGAAGTATAGTAGAAATGTCTTCAAGTTCACGTCAGTATGCAAATAATAGGAAAGTCGCTATGCTTTGGTTACACTGAACAAATGGATAGTCTTGGTATGCTTTTGTTTTTTGGGTGCAACTAGCCAAATTGGGTTTAGATGAATTATGAGCGAACAAGCAAAAGCGCTGATTACCGAAATATTTGATGCAGCTTGTGTTAAGCAGTTTGAAAGCTTGGGCTGTCAAATAGAAGTAACGGATAGAAGTTCATATTCCCGAGAAGTGATGGCTTCGTATATTACGGCAGGCTCTGAAGACCTGACAATTTCTTTGCTATTAAAAACACCGCGTTTACTATTAGCGTAAACTATGCCGATAGTTGATGTAGATAGAATTGGTGACCCAAGTTTTCAAGAAGATTGGAATTGTGAATTGGCCAACCGTTTTCTAGGTAGAATAAAAAATAGCTTGGTGCAGCATAATTGTCGGTTGGCTATCGGTTTGCCCGAGGTGATGAGTAAGTCAGATATGAAACACTTTCACTGCGATGGTGAAGAGATTGTTCGTCACTTTTCCATTAGCAGTGAAATAACCGATAGCGTGATGGACTGCCACCTATACGTAGACTTCCACAACGATGCTCTTTATTTAACTGAAGGCCGTCGACCAGTTGAGGACCAAGGTAACGAGGGCGACTTGGTAATCCTGTAGCGCCTAGCTATTGGGCCAAAACGAACGTTATAAATCGTCCCACCACTCTTTAAGCTCTGCCTCTAAACGCTTTTTCTCCTGATGATCTTCAATTGCTCTTCTTGCTTGGGAGCGGCGCTTTGCACGATCTTTTTTCTTTGATTCGCTTTGCTTTTGATGAAGTTCGTGAGCGATATCCATAAAGTCTACATGGATGGCTTCCAGAGAATTTTCTTGCTCAAAAGTGCTCGGGTTCTGAGATTCATGTGCTTGCATAGTGTGTCTCCTAACTGGCATCGATAAAGTTTCGAAATGTTTACTGTTTTGCATCTCACCTTATTTGGAGCTNAGGCTAGCTTTTGGGTGTGACAGTTTTGTGAAGCAAAAATGACGATTTAGACAAAAATATGGGCTTGTGAAGTAGGTCGCTTGGATGATAGTTTTGCCCGCATTTGAGCTTCTTTGTCAGTACGCTGATGGCAAGAGCTGCTCGTCAAGATCGATGATTTAGGAGAATATAACGTGCCCGTCGCCAGCCTAGCCGTCCTGTTTGCGCTGTACTTTTCTCAAGGCCTTCCTTCGGGAGTGCTAGCTCATGCTTTTCCGGCCATTATGCGAGACCAG
>NZ_LWFZ01000782.1:0-2541 GCF_001635225.1 Oleiphilus sp. HI0086 | reverse complement strand
GAAGCAAATCGCTGACTCGGTAAAAACACATACTGACAATGAAGGTTATAAGCCAAGCAAGGAGGAGATGAGTGAGATCACTGGTCTTTGAGGGAAATACATGGCAAGAATATGAAACCTTAAGAGAAAACGATAAAAAGCTATATAAGGTACTGTGCCGACAACTTAAGGAAATGCTGCGTGGTAACCCTGCCGAAGGAACGGGAAAACCAGAACAACTTAAGCATAATTTATCGGGACTTTGGTCGAGACGTCTAAGCCAGAAAGACCGGTTAATTTATAAATACGACGATGAGTATATTTACATTTTTGCTATTGGTGGGCACTACGGCCAACACTAATAGGCCTTAACGCCCGGCTCACCGGGAAATTTTGCTGGCGACTTTTTTGTCGCGTAGCGCAAAAATGGTGACAGTAAAATTTGTCCGGTGGAGCCGCTTGTTAAATGCTTGGATATGGAATAGCATAACAATACATATAAACAATGCGCATTAGGAGCAAATACCATGCAACCAAGTTTTGACCAGCAAGCGCCTAAGAAAGCTACTAACCTAACAGTAAACAGTGACCTTTTAAATCAAGCTAAAAGTTTGAAAATAAACTTATCAGCGACACTTGAACAAGCCTTGATTGTTCAAGTAAAAAAAGCACAACGCGAACAATGGCTTAAAGAAAATAAAGATGCTATTGACGAGCTGAACAAGTTGAGTGAAGAGAATGGTTTATTTTCTGACTCATTCAGGAGCTTTTAATGAGCCAATTTACGCTTTATTTGAACAAAGACAAAAGCAGTAAAAAAACATACCCCTATTTTGTTGATGTGCAAAACAACTTACTAAATGACTTGAATTCAAGACTAGTTATCCCGTTAACCCCTTCGAAAAAAGTTAACGAAAAAGTAGCTCAGAAGCTATGTCCTACAGTTAGAATTGAAGGAGAGGATTTCGTCCTCGTTACCAACCAAATGACAACTGTGCCTAAAACGCTTCTGAAATCCGAAGTAGACTCTCTAGAACATTATCGCTACCAAATCATTGATGCGATAGATATGTTGATTACTGGCATTTAACGCCAGCCGTAACCGGCGCATTTGTAGTGAGCAGCGCGAACGAAAAATGCCTCCGAGTTTACGGCATTGTTAGGTTTCGAATGCAATCTCTGCCTCCATAAACGTTACGGCACTTCCGTACAGTATGACTCGGTCGGCTTTGACTTCGCATGTAAGGCTGCCACCACGCTTAGAGACTTGCTTGGCGCTTAAAGTGCTTTTCCCAAGTTTACCAGCCCAGTACGGCGCAAGTTTGCAATGCGCTGCACCAGTAACGGGATCTTCGGGGATGCCAATTTTAGGAGCAAAGAATCTACTGACAAAATCCACATCGGAGCCCGGTGCGGTAACGATTACACCGCGAAAATCGAGTTGGCTAAGCAAAGAGTGGGTTGGTGTGATGGCTCGAACGATTGCCTCATTATCAAACACAGCTACGTAATCATCCGCGACCAATACCTCAATGGGGCACACACCAATGGCTTTAACCAAAGTTTCGGAAACCTCACAAGGAGTTAGTGCTAGCGCCGGAAAATCCATTTTTAGTTGATTGCCATCCTTTTCCACGCAAAGGTTGCCGCTACGCGTCTCAAAGATAATCGTTGGTTCAGTATGACCAAGAATTTCAAAGATGACATGAGCCGTTGCCAATGTGGCATGCCCACATAAATCAACCTCCTTAACAGGACTAAACCATCTTAAATTAAACCCAGTTTCTGTGGGCACGAAAAATGCTGTTTCAGATAAATTGTTTTCTTCTGCGATGGCTTGAAGCAATTCATCTTTCAGCCAGTTATCCAATGGACATACTGCCGCCGGGTTTCCCTCGAATGCACGGGTTGCAAAGGCATCAACTTGGTATTGTTTTATTTTCATATCCGATACTGTGTGATAAAAACCTAACGCCGCAATAAAGGGCGAGCGGCGCGCAGCAAAGCGAGTCCAGCCCACGGGCCCTTTCGTGGGCGATCTTTGATTGCTTGGTTATGTACTGTTGTCACGGAAAGGCCTCGATAATAGTGAGAATACCAACCAAGTTAAATATACAAATACTAAGTAAAAAATGCTAAATACAGACCCAAGCGCAAAAGTAGTGACCTGTGAACCTGTATGGACAGTATCTATTGTTGTTTGATGTTCTGGACCAATTTGAACATTTTCAGGTTTTGGTAACAAAGCTGCCACATCACTTTCTGAGAAAAACGCAATATTTAACAACCAATACGAAAACACCAAGAGAGTTGAGAATAATACGATACCAAAACGCTTGAATCGACCCTTTAAGTACTTTGAATTTAAGAATTGTAATATGAATGGGAATGTTAGAAATATTGCTAACAAAGCCACATAAGGTTGAAAGAATGTAAAAATAAGCTCGAACATTGTGACTAACTACTTTTCCTTGTATGTACATAGACATAATGACTCCCCACGTCCCAAAAGAGTGCTGACCTCCTATCGTGGGTTAGCAAAGCCAGAGCCATAATATATGT
>NZ_LWFZ01000781.1:0-1462 GCF_001635225.1 Oleiphilus sp. HI0086 | reverse complement strand
CGCCTGGCTGCTTTTCAAAGTTGACCGGCTGCCCTGCTTTAAGGGTTTTATAGCCTTCCATTTGAATTGAAGAAAAATGAGCAAAAAGATCTTCATTATCACCGTCTTCGATGATGAACCCATAGCCTTTTGCATTATTGAACCACTTTACTGTACCTTGAGGCATTATCGACTCCCGTGTCTCCTGCGTTCGAACTATGTGTCTTGGCAATCCTGAATAAAGAATTCAAGGATGTCAGACTGCCTTTTTGGGTTCTTGGGCATGTAAAAGTTCAAACACCTGAAGTTTTATTTTTATTTGTATTCCGATGCAAAGCGCATCAAGTCGCTACTGTCAAATATTTTCTTAATGCTGTCAAGCGATTTGGGCGAAAGATATGATGCCTGGCCGTAATTCTTTCGATAGTTTTGCTCATGTTTTTCTTTATGCGATTTCTTTATAAGCTCAGTTGTTGCAAAATACGTATCTACCCCCAAATAAAGAGAAATGTAAAAATTCGTATCAAACTATGAGTAAAACTAAAGATTCTCTACTAGTATTAGCTCAAGGAACGCAAAATGATCCAGGTCATGAAGATGATCTGCTTGTCGCTCCTGCTAAGCCAGCGTTTAAACAGCCTTCGATGTATCAGGTTGTCATGTTAAATGATGACTACACGCCGATGGACTTTGTTGTTGAGGTGCTATTAAAGTTTTTTTCTATGAATGAAGAAAAGGCGACCCAGGTAATGTTAGCTGTTCACACTCAAGGTTATGCCGTGTGTGGCGTGTTCAGTCGGGACATTGCAGAAACAAAGGTGGCGCTGGTGAATCAATATTCGGCTGATTGTGATCACCCATTATTGTGTGAAATCAAAGCAGTCTAGAGCTTTATAGATATAGTTCTGCGTTTTACATGGGTAATCACATTGAGCGAATTAATAATAATTTCTGGGGTGAAAGATGTTAAGTAAGGACCTCGAACTGACCTTGAACGAAGCGTTTCGAAGCGCCCGTGAGAAGCGTCACGAATTTATGACTGTTGAGCACTTGCTATTGGCTTTGCTCGACAATGATGCCGCACTACAAGTGCTGGGTGCGTGTGGTACCGAATTGTCGGAGCTTCGAGAGGAGTTAACCGAGTTTGTAGACTCGACTACACCACTTATTCCAGCGAGTGATGAAGAGCGAGAAACTCAGCCTACTCTGGGCTTTCAGCGAGTTTTGCAGCGTGCAGTATTTCATGTTCAGTCTTCTGGTAAGAAAGAAGTTACTGGCGCGAATGTTTTGGTAGCTATATTCAGTGAACAAGAAAGTCAGGCTGTTTATGTGCTTAAGAAACAAAATATCGCGCGTATTGATGTAGTAAATTATATCTCGCATGGTATTTCCAAAATTTCCGATGACTCCGAGCCAGAGCAAGAGGGTGAGGCGTCTTCTGAAGAAGGTATGGAAGAGTCAGGCCAGAGTAATCCGCTCGAGA
>NZ_LWFZ01000780.1:0-775 GCF_001635225.1 Oleiphilus sp. HI0086 | reverse complement strand
CTGGCTCGCAAGCTTATCTTACGATTACCAGCTTAGCGATAGCATTGAACTGGGCACTCAAATCTATCATTGGCAGAGTAAGCAAGAATGGTCATTTGACAATGCACGCTACCCGATAAGCCTCGTGTACGCGCCTAACGATATACCAATCACTTCTTTTGACTGTAAAGATGGAACCAATACGACCAATAACCCTCTTTACTGCCCTCACACACTCTATCAATCTACAAATGAGCAACGTAGTGGCGCGAAACTTCAGTTAAAAGGCAAATCGCCTGAAGCCTCAACGCAATGGGTTCTCGGTGCTGGTTATGACCGATTTATCGTCAACGGTAGCAACTACTCCCGGATCGACTTAAATGGCAGCACCCTTGTTGATCAAGACAACCCTTATAAGAATTCTAAACGACACATTAGGTATGCACTATTCCAAGCCAAGACAGGCTTATTTAATGACAAACTGCATGCTGTCTATGGTCTCAGAGCAGACGATTACTCAGATGTCGGCTCTCACCTTTCGCCAAGAGCAGGGCTCATTGTCAAAGTCAATGAAAACTATAGCTCCAAGCTTCTTTACGGCCACGCTTTTAGAGCGCCCACAGCAATTGAGAGATTTGGCTCTGTTCAGGCAATTGAAGCAAACGAGAGCATCAAACCAGAGGAAATTGATACGATTGAGTGGGTCAATCATTTTCTCGCTAATGACTATTCTACAGAGTTAACTCTGTTTTCAAGTCGCTGGAAAGAAGGCATCGTTTTAGTGCCAACAACGGGC
>NZ_LWFZ01000779.1:0-8410 GCF_001635225.1 Oleiphilus sp. HI0086 | reverse complement strand
TAAAATGGGCTTGAACTTAGCTCGTGACGCCGTTTCACTTTTGTCTGATAGATTAGAAGGCAACTTACTCGCTGCACAACAGGAGCTTGAGAAGCTTAAGCTTCTTCACCCTGACAGCAGTGTCGAAATTTCTACTGAAGATGTGTTGGAAAGTGTTTCAGATGCTTCTCGCTACGATGTCTTTAACCTTACCGACGCCTGTTTGACCGGAAAGGCCAAGCAAAGCGCAAAAATCATCTCCCACCTTCGCCTTGAAGGCGTAGAAGTCACCTTTGTCTTGTGGGCTTTAAGTAAAGAGATTCGCTTACTACTGAATTTGTCTCATGCCCTGAGCAAAGGTCAGCCATTGCCGGCATTATTCAAACAACATCGTATCATTCAAAAACGCCAGGCAGGTCTGTCTGCCGCCGCACAAAAGCACAGCCCTCAAAAGCTATTGGGCCTTTTAGATCAGTGTAAGAAAGTCGATGACCTGATCAAAGGTGTCGAAAAGGGCATTTCCCCTTGGGACGTGTTGACTGATATTACCTTGGCAATTGCTAAGGGATAAAGCCAAAGGTAGGCGGGGCCTCTGTCCGCGCGAACGGAACCACCAGGCTATCTGACACTCCGAGGAACGACCTGCGCCCCGGGACGGGCCGCCTACAAAATTCTCACATTCGAAAACTCATTTACGAAGATGCTTTAATTTCCATAGATAAGCTTTTGAAAATAAAAAATAACAAAAGCACAACAAAGCATTATAAGTTCTTTAGCGCACACTCTTTATCACAAATAAACATTAAAGCCTCTTTCCGATCGCTGTTTTTACAATGTTTTTCAGAATCTAACATTTTTAGCTCACTTATAAGGGGGCAGCGCTCACTTTTTATGCTAACGTCAATTATAAGAATCATATAAGTTGTTAAGCAGTCTTCTTTTACTACCAATAGCTTCACCGAGGTAAACCTGAATGCGCTTAAAACGCAACAAACAAATATGTAGCGCGATAGTTATCGCTATCAGCTGCTTGCTATTAAGTTCAATAGCGGCAGCTGATTACAAATCAGTGATTAAGGATAAATTTTGGGGCGCCATTTATAAAAATGGCGGGCAGACCTTTTTCTGCAAAAAGTCTTTCTCAAAGAAAACACCGCTTCTCGCGGTCAGCCATATTTACCCAAGCGCTCAAGTACGTGACCACCTTCAATGCGGAACTAAACGCCAGTGCCTTCGTTCAGACGATCGCTATATGGAAATAATCTCTGATTTGCATAATGTTGTTCCGGCTGACTCTTACTTTGAGTTTAAAAGAAAAGGCGCAAAGTTCGGCAACTTAGAAGAAACGATTGAGGCCAATAATTGCGGCATTCGAAAGAAGTTACACATTATTGACCCACCTAACGAGCTCAAAGGGGATATTGCCAGAATTCTGTTTTATATGAAGGCTAACTATGACCTACCCTTGCGTACTCATATGTCTTTATTAAAACTATGGCATGAGAATGATCCACCAAGCCCGGAGGAAGTCTCACGTAATGCGATTGTGGCTGAGTATCAGGGCAATGAAAATGAGTTTATCTCCAACCCATCTTTAGCTTATAACATTGATTAACTGCATCGTCGGGTTAAAACCCGACTTACCCTGAACTCAATAACCTTAGGGCTCGATTGAGAAGCCTAGACCAGCCTTTTCTTCTAGCCTATGCAATAAGGCATCACCCATTGCTGTTGAGGGTGTCAACACTCCGCACATCTTCGGCAAGTGTTTCTTATCCAAGGCTAAACAGGCTGCACTTTCACCAAGCATTTTAGAAGTAGAACCATAACCTGGGTCTCGGTCACCTGTAACCTTGGCAACCAATGTTCGGTCATTCATACGGCCAATTACACTAAAGGTGAAGAAGCCAGCTTCACGCTCTGCTTTATTTGGCCCTTCACCAGGTTCAGGGAAAAAGCGATTAATTGTATTTTTATACCAAGACCCCGGCTTACCTGCCATCATCAAGCCTAAGGTCAATAAGCCAGCATAACCTTTGGCTCTTCCAGTAAAGCCTTTGCCGCTCATCATCGCTTCATCATAAAGGAAGTCTTTTCCATACGGGTAAGACTTCAAAGCATGAGAGCGTCGAACAACACGCGTATTTATTGCCGCCATGATGAAAGGCATGATCCAAGCTTTTAGGTCAGAGTCGTATTTAACGCTTTGCATATCTGGCTTATCAGGGCCCGACATTTCCCCCTGAGGGTTCAAACCATAAGGGTTGAAGATCACCTTCTTAACTTCAGGGTCTTTACTCGCTTCGAGCATCACATTATTCATGCTGGCAAAGGTACCGCCACTCATCGCCCCTTTTGCAGCTTTTAAGCGCATCTTGATATGGTAGCAATATTCGCCATAGTGATGTTTTGCTTCACGCTGAAGAAAGTACACACCCATGTCGGAAGGAATCGAGTCAAAACCACAACAATGGACAATCCGGCAACCGGCTTCTTTTGCCGCTTTGTGGTGCTTGTCGATCATGCGACGAATCCATTGCGTCTCGCCGGCCAGGTCACAATAGTCAGTGCCGTTCTCGACACATGCGGCGACTAATTCGTTTCCATATTTAGCGTAAGGACCGACCGTTGTGCAGACGACTTTAGTACGTTTTGCCAGTTCATTCAGGCTAGCCGTATCGTGGCTATCGGCAAGAATAAGAGGAATGTTATCGTTACCTAAGCCTTTTCGAACTTCTTCAAGCTTGGTTTGGTTGCGTCCAGCCATTGCCCATTTTAGTTCGCCATCGAGGCCGTAGGTATTTAGATAGTATTCGGCAACTAAGCGGCCTGTAAAACCACTTGCTCCCCATATGATCACATCGAATTCGCGCTTTGTACTCATGACCTCTTCCTATTATTTTTATAGCTTATTTTCAAAGGGGTCAGACTCGATTGAAATTCAATCGAGTCTGACCCCTTTGAAATTACATGGCTGACATGCCGCCGTCAACCGGTATAGCAATACCGTTCATATAACTATTCGCTGGTGACAGTATCATGACCATGACATTCACAATTTCTTCAACTCGTGCGATACGCTTCATCGGACAGCCGCGCGCAAGGTTCTTGTTGACCTCTTCGATATTATCATTCGGATTCATCGTTGGATTATCAACCATCGGCGTTGACGTAAAGAAGGGGCAAATCGCATTAACTCGAACATTAATAGGCCCACATTCAACTGCGGCCGTTTTAGTTAGACCTATTACAGCGTGCTTGGCAGCGCCATAGGAGCTTCCCATCGGCGTTCCACCTAAACCTGCCATGGAACTTACATTCAGAATCGCACCCTCTTTTTGAGCAGCCATGACTCTTAACTGATGCTTCAGGCCAAACGCGACACCTTTAGTATTAACATCTAACTGACGAGAAAGCGTTGGGCCGTCCAGGTGAACCAATGGGCCCAGTTTAGGAGCGATACCAGCATTGTTAACAGCAATATCAAGCTTGCCAAAATTATCAACCGCAGCCTTTACGAGTTCTTCAGAATGCGCTTCTTCAGCTATATCACCCGTTAAGGCAATAACCTTACTGCCTAGGGTTTCACAATCCTGCTTTGTCAGTGTTAAGCCTTCTTCGTTGAAGTCAGCTAGCACTAAGTTCGCTCCGCGCTTGGCTAACTCTTCGGCTAGGCTTTTACCAAAGCCACTGGCAGCGCCGGTAATCAATGCTACCTTTTCTGAAAAATCTAGTAGGTTATCCATAGTTTATCTCTGAATTAATAGGTATTACTAAAACTAAAAAATGAATTCACCACAGATAACACCGAGCGCTTTGCTTCACAGAGAAGACAAAAAAAAGTACATATTATTATACAAATATTTTCTCGGTGTAGGCCTCAGGCTGCTCTGTGATCTCGGTGATTACATTTTTTAATTTAGATCGTTAGTCCACCATCAACGACAATACACTCGCCGTTGGTGTAGGAGCTTGCATCAGATACGAGGTAAAGTACCGTACCTGCCATTTCTTCTGGCTCTGCATGACGATGCATAGGAATCATCTGCATTGCGGCTTTGTGCATTTTCTCATTAGCAAATAACGCCCCGGCAAACTTGGTTTTAGTCAGGCCAGGCAAAATAGCATTACAACGGATACCCAGCGGTGCACATTCCTTCGCGAAGGCTTTAGTCATATTGATAACCGCCGCTTTGGTAATAGAATAAATCCCCTGCATCATGCCGGGCTGTAAGCCATTAACTGAAGCAGTATTGACGATGGCACCACCGCCATTTTTCTTCATCAATTTGCCTGCAGCGACTGACATAAAAAAGTAACCACGGATATTTACATCAACAGTTTTATCATAGGCCGCTAGGTCTGTATCAAGAATATGGCCAAAGTATGGGTTGGCTGCTGCATTGTTAACTAGAATATCGAGCTTGCCGTGCTTGCTTTCGATATGAGCAAAGCATGATTCAATCTGCCCCATATCACCGACATGGCATGCTAAGGCTTCAGCGGAACCACCCGCCTCAGTAATCGCATCGGCAACCAACTGGCAGTCATCTACCTTGCGGCTTGAAACAATAACGTGTGCGCCCTGCTCTGCTAATAGCTTCGCAATCGCTTCACCGATACCACGACTTGCGCCCGTTACCAGTGCAACTTTTCCTGTTAGATCAAATAAATTTGTAGCCATGTTTTTACCTATTAGTTCTAGAAAATATTTAAACACTAAGCACTTAAACCACCGAGAATACAGAGCGCTTCGCGTCACAGAGAAAAGATAAACACTCAACCTAAGTTCTAATACCTTCTCTGTGGAGGCCGCAGGCCGCTCGGTGTGCTCTGTGGTGGAATCAATCGAGTCTGACCCCTTTGATTAACCATATTACTCCGCTACCACAACAACCTTACCTTTAACCTCTCGGTTAAAGACTTTGGCTAATGCCTCTTTTGTGTTTGCTAAAGTAAAGACTTCATCGGTGACAACCGATACTTTGCCATCTTTATGCCAGGCAAAAAGCTCCTGCATATTTTGCAGGAAGACCATAGGTTCATGCATGACGAAGCTGCCCCAAAATACACCTATCACACTGTATTCTTTCACCAAGGCGAGATTAACTGGTAGCTTGGGAATGGTGCCTGATGCAAAGCCGATGACAAGCAAACGACCATTGCGAGCCATCGCTCTTGTGCAAGCATCAAATGCCTCGCCACCAACCGGATCGTAAACGACATCTACGCCCTTGCCTTTTGTCAGATCTTTTAGCGCTTGCTTGAGATCTTGTTCCTTATAGTTAACCAGCTCATCGGCACCTTGTTCCTTGGCGATTTCTAGCTTATCTTGAGAGGAACACACTGCAATAACCTTGGCCCCCATCGCCTTGCCGATTTGCACGGCAGCTAAGCCTGTTCCGCCTGCTGCACCCAGCACGACTAGCGTTTCACCTGACTTCAATCGAGCGCGTTGCTTTAAGGCATGATGAGCCGTGCCATGAGCACACATGATATTGGCGGCATCAATATCATTCATCTCATCGGGAATAGGCATGACTAACTTTGAATTAACAACCGCCTGCTCAGCAAAGCCTCCATATTTTTGGCTGCTACAGATTAGTCGCTGGCCAACCTTCAAGTGCTTAACCCCTTCGCCAAGCGATTCCACCTCGCCACAAAATTCCATACCGGGTATAAAGGGGCGCTCAGGTTGAACTTGATACAAGCCTTGCACTAAAAGGCCATCAGGGAAGTTAACGCCTGTCGCTTTAACGTTAATACGAACTTCGCCTTTAGCCGGCTCAGGCGCTTCGACGTCTTTAAATACCAAGGTATCTATAGGACCAAACTCTTCACATACGATTGCTTTCATTTATATTTCCTAATTTTGGAAAATCTATTTGTAGGCAGAGGGGTCAACCCCGTGCTAGTCCGCTAGCGAGCCATGTAAGGCTCTGCCTACATTAGCTTTCTTCTTTAATCACGGCCAACGCGCCCATTGCCAGAAGTGGCACATAAGCTCCGACTTTACCGGCCTGTTTACTGGAAGCGTTTCCGTCTAATGCTCGTTTCGCGACGCCTTGTGCGATCGCGGCTAAACGGAAGAAGCTAAAGGCTAGATAGAATGCCCAGTGATCAATCTTGTCGATTCCCATACGTTTGCAATATCGTGCAACATATTCTTTTTCAGTTGGAATACCTAGGCTTGTGCGATCAATACCTGCTAACCCACTCATTTGACCCGGCTTCTTTTGCCCGCCGCTAGCAGGCATACGCAACTGCATACATTGGTATGCCAAGTCTGCAAAAGGATGACCCAATGTAGACAACTCCCAATCTAATACGGCCAAAATACTAACTTCACCAGACTGCAAAGCGGCACTTGAAAACATCATATTGTCGAGGCGATAGTCACCGTGAACTAAGGAAACACGGCCGTCATCTTCGGGCAGATTTTCTTCTAACCATGCGATCAATTGATCCATTGCTGGAATCGGCTTAATTTCAGATGCTTTATATTGCTGACTCCAGCGAGATAGTTGGCGCTCAAAATAGTTCCCTGGCTTGCCATAATCACTCAATCCTGCACTGTCTAAATCGACACTATGAATCGCAGCTAGTACATCGCCCATTTGCTCGTATGCGGCGCTTCGCATTTCATTTGACGCTAGTTCTGGCAAGGCGGCATCCCAGAAGATACTGCCTGCGCAATACTCCATTACGTAGAACATGGAGCCGATAATTTCCCGGTCTTCACATAGGTGATACATGCGAGGCACCGGTACGTCAGAATCTGCTAGCGCTTGATAGACTCGAAACTCTCTGTCGACTGCATGAGCAGATTTGAGCAGTTTGCCTGGAGGCTGCCTTCTTAGAACAAAGTCCCCCGAAGGAGAAGACAGCTTGAAAGTCGGGTTTGACTGCCCCCCCTCAAATTTTGTTGCTTTAATCGGCCCAGAAAAGCCTTCGATATTGTCTGCAAGGTAAGCAGCTAGCTTAACAACATCGAGCTCATCAACATTTGTTTTTATATCCGACATACCTTCTCCTAAGCCTTACGCATCTTCATCATTTGCATTGCAGAATACCCTGCTGAGACACCACGACCAAGCTGCATCATATGAACCTGATCTGGCCCATCCGCTAGACGAATAATACGTGCCATTTGATATGCATCAGATAAGAAGAAGTCTTGGCTTAAACCTGCTGCGCCATGTATCTGAATCGCTCGATCAATTACCGTACAGGCCATTTGTGGCGCAACGATCTTGATCATGGCGATCAGGTCTTTTGCCCCTTTGTTGCCGTGTGAGTCCATTTTTGCAGCCGCTTTTAAGGTAAGCAAGCGCGCTTGTTCGATCTCGCAGTAGGACTTGGCAATGTCTTCACGCACCGAACCCTGCTTGCTCAGTGGCTTACCAAATACGACACGTTCTTCAGCTCTGACACACATTAACTCAAGTGCACGCTGTGCGGCTCCGATTAAACGCATGCAGTGGTGAATTCTACCGGGGCCTAAACGCCCTTGAGCAATTTCAAATCCACGCCCCTCACCTAGCAGTATATTCTCGGCAGGTACACGCACATTTTCGAATAAAATTTCTGCGTGACCTTCTGGCGCATCGTCATTACCGAATACTTGCATCGGTCGAACGACGGTGACACCCGGCGTGTTCATCGGTACGAGTATCATTGATTGTTGTAGGTGACGATTTTCGTTGTCCGGGTCTGTTTTGCCCATCACGATGAGTATTTCGCAACGCGGATCACACGCACCCGAGATATACCATTTACGACCATTAATGACGTAGTCTTCGCCGTCACGCGTAATAAGAGTCTGAATATTTGTTGCATCAGAGGAGGCTACATCGGGCTCAGTCATGGCAAAAGCAGAGCGAATCTCGCCTTCAAGCAAAGGTTGTAGCCATTTTTCTTTTTGCGCTTCAGTACCATAACGAACGAGTACTTCCATATTGCCTGTGTCGGGGGCGCTGCAATTAAATATTTCACTGGCAAAACGTGTCCGCCCCATGACTTCAGCCAGAGGCGCATATTCCAGGTTGCTTAAACCGTAGCCATAATCACTATCAGGCAAAAACAAATTCCATAAGCCCTGCTCTTTTGCGAGCGCTTTTAAGTCTTCAATTTGCTGAGGAATCTGCCACCTATCTTCGGCATTTTCGATAGTCTCTTTTATCTCTTGCTCAATTGGGTACAAATATTTTTCCAGAAAACTTGCCACTTCCTGAGTCAGATCTAGTACCTTCTGCGAGTATTCGAAATTCATATTTCACCTTTGTTGTTGAGCATATTGACATCAAGCCAACTTATCTTGGATGAAGGCATTATAGGCAGCAAAGAAAACATCATTGAAGTTTATTTACTTTATTTATAAATATAACTATCAGTGATACTTACAACTTATTCACTTGTCTAGACCCAGATC
>NZ_LWFZ01000778.1:0-4467 GCF_001635225.1 Oleiphilus sp. HI0086 | reverse complement strand
GGCAAGATATCTCGGCGGTACTGGCTGCTCACTCACCATCGGCTGCACCGCTTGGGTGGTGTCGTGTTGCTTACAAAGCCAATGCCAATTTTCTAGCTGCTGAACAAACGCGGCGGCTTTACGGGCACAAAAATCTTGCTCCGTGCGAGTGCGCCATAGCACCTGTTCGTCACCGTCTTTTTGATAACGCACTTCACAGGGCGGCACGCCATTTTGTTGGCCATAAATCACAGAGACAATGCGCTCTTCTTCGTTAAGCATGCAACGATAATGGATGTCCGCATAAGCGTGTGTGCCGATCAGAAGCACCAATATGCCGACACTTAATTTTGTTATTACAATCCCCACCCTACCGCGCATATCATTCCTTAATTATTAACGCCATGACTACGCCAAATACCGGTCAATAATGGCGAAGATTTCTTTTCGATAATTGCTGTGCTCGTTAGCCAGATGATGGCGCGCGCCGGTCAGCATATGAATCTGTGGGTCAGTAAATTTTTCACGAATAACACTAAGATTAAACCGCCAGTCTACCGTTTCATCACTGTCGCCTTGTATGACGACTGGACTAAAGGTCACCGGTGAATTTTTGAGAAAATGCGGCAACCATTTTTTCAGTGCGCCAACCCATTGTGCAGGCACATGGCGCGGCTGAAGTGGGTCATGATTTTCGAGAAAATCGAGAAACTCGCTGTCTCCGGAGTTAATCGAGAAAACACGTTTAATTTGTTTCGCGAACGGACTGATTGCGGTATGTAGCCACTTCACAAACGGCCAACGAAATGGGCGCACTAACGGCGCAAGCAGAATAGCGCGCTCAAACGGGAAGGTTTTTTCCGGGGAAAAACTCAGCAAATAATCCATCACTATCGCACCCCCGGTACTTTGTGCGATGACATGCCAAGGTTTTGGCAAATGGTTCTCTGCCAATGCGAGGCAGTTTTCCATGACTTCGCGGTAGGTACGAAAATCATCGATCACCGCGCGCGCGCCGGAGCTTAATCCATGACCTGGCAGATCATAAGCAAGCACCGCATACCCCAGCGATAGCACGTGGCCAATAATATGGCGGTACAAACCAACATGGTCAAAATACCCGTGACACACCAGCACGGTGCCGCGCGGATTTTCTGGCCGCCAAGCATGCACAGAGACACGATGCCCTGCGGCGTCAAAATAACCAAAACCATGAGACAACGCCGGCAACGCATCGGCGAAATCAAGACCGTAATAGCGAATATAGCGCTGGCTGGCCTCATCAAGCGGGTCAAATGCACGCCAATTCAGCGGCTGCCAATGCTGTTGAATATGTTGTTGATCAAACGGGCTAGTCATGGGCACACACAACGTATCAAGATCCTTCGATAATACGTCGCCTGTGCCGTTGCTGTCATGTCCGCTAGCGTTTCCCTACCTCTGCCGCAGTGTCATCGTGCGGTTGGGCTTGCGACCGTTTTTCCGCCTCGGGTCGTTGCCATTCAGGCGGCATCCAGAGATGCTGCAAACGCTTCCATAAGCCCCCTTTGCGGGCCATGTCACGAAACATATCGCGGTACTCATGGCACCAATTGACGATCAAGTTATTGCTATAAACCGGGCGCGTAATGCCGTATTCCACTGGCAGCGTTTCTCGCTCTTCGACGAAAGTTCCAAACAGGCGATCGTAAATAATGAACACGCCGCCGTAGTTTCTATCGATGTATTCTGGATTGCGCGCATGATGCACACGGTGGTGGCTAGGCGTATTGAAAATAAACTCGATTACCGGATGCAACTTGCCCACCAATGTCGTGTGAATGAAGAACTGATAGACCAACGACAACGCATAACAAATGCCAATCCACACCGGATTAAAGCCCACCCATGCCAGCGGCAAATAAAACAGCCAGCCGCCGTTAAAAATATTGGTGGCGTTTTGGCGCATCGCCGTAGAGAAGTTCATTCGCTCAGACGAGTGATGCGTCACATGGGCAGCCCAAAACCAACGTACGCGGTGAGAGCTTCTGTGCATCCAGTAAAAACACAAATCCACCAGAAACCACAGCGCAATCCCGGTGACCCATGTTAGCTCGATGTCTGCCACGCGGTGATAGTACACAAACGCATACACAGGAAAGGAAATCAGCCCTGCGAAAAGCAGCTCGGTAATTTGGTAGCCGGCACCGAGCATAAAATTACGCACCGATTCACGCACATCCACCAGTACGGGATTATTGCGAATGCGCAAAAACTCCCACGCGAACACGCCAATGAAAAACGGCGTGGCGATCACAAAGATAAGTTGGCGCGTATCCAGTGCCAGCCAGTCGGGCGCAAGAGCGAGCAGTTGCGGCAAACCGCTAGTGAGCCAAAGTTCGTCAAACCACTGGGAGATATTCATGCATCGCCTCGTTGTTATGTCGGTAGTGTTGTTAGCGCGATTACGCAATACACTCACTTTACGCCTATTTTTTAATCAGCAATTGACGAAATACGCCTATTTTTTGACAATATACGCCACAATGGATTTCGAGGGGGCCCAATGGCAACCGCAATGCGTGTCACCGGCGCGTGGGTGCAACTGCTCACCGACTGGCTCGACAAAGAAAACTTGCCCGCCCCCGACATTCGCCTGTGGCTCGACAGCCGCAGCCCCACCGATATTGTGGGTATAGGAAGTATAAAGCACCTTTTCACCCCTAAGCTGAAGTATCATACCCGAAATTGCTGCTCATTTTTATTGCCTAAGCCCCAGAATTTAGCTTCACAGCGCCCAAAGCAGGTCGTATTTTGGTCGATTTGACCGAAAAGTGCCTGGCGAATGGATCTCTAGCCGACAGTTGCCCCACCGGCCTGCCGCAAAGGCTGACAGTGCATGGATTGAGAACTTAGGAGCGTCAATTAAATAGGCGAGTCTGCGATGGGTCGAACAGGCTGGGAGTCAGTGGCGGGGCTCGCTCTGGCGGCAATTCGTGCTGTTTGGCAGCGTCAACCTTAGCGGCTTTCTGCCTGAGGTAATTAAGAATCAGCTCAATCACCTTCGGGTCTTCAATGCTTGCAATCACTTTGACTTGGCCACCGCAGTGTTCACAGACCTCGATGTCGATGGTAAAAACACGCTTGAGTCGTTGCATCCAGGTCATAGCGCGGTGGCGCTCTGCAGGGCTCTTGTCACACCAGTCAGTATCGAGACCTTCCGATTGATCGGGCTTTTTGCCCCGCTTAGCGGGTGTTACTTGAACGCGGTGTTTGCTGTTCGGTGCAAAAAGCCCGTGGAATCGAGTAAGGTTGACCCTAGGCTTGGGTACCAAAGCCGCTAGCTTGGCAATGAAATCCAGTGGTTCGAAGATCACATGCGTAGTGCCATTGCGGTAAGGGGTTTTGAGCTCGTAGCGGATTTGTCCATTGGCGGTCAATGCCAGACGCTTTTCCGAGATCGCTGGCCGACTGATATAGCGACACAGGCGCTCAAGCTTATCTCGCTGATGCGCTTCGGCCATCACGCCAGCGTGCAAGGAGAACCCTGCGTGGTTGGCTACTCGGCTGCTAGCATCAGCCTTATCTTCTCGCCCCGGTAAAGTTTGCAGAGTAAAGACCTTGCGCCCCTGCTGGGGGCCGGTGGCAATGCGGTAAGTGACCGAATGGCCGTGTAATTGGGTGAGCGTATCCTCCTCGCCCTCTTCCAATGTCAACCAGGTATTTTCGACATCTCGCTCGAGTAGCCCTTGCTTTTCCAGGCAGCGAGCTATGCGGTGGCTAAGGGTGTGAACGAGGGTATTCAGCTCATCGTGGGTCGGCGCTTTGACCCGATGGAAGCGCTGTTTACCATGGCCGTCTTCGGTGTAAATCCCGTCGAGAAACAGCATGTGGTAGTGTACATTCAGATTCAGCGCGGAGCCAAAGCGTTGGATGAGCGTTACCGATCCACTTTGTGCCGTAGCCTTGGTAAAACCCGCTTTCTTAATCAGATGGGTTGAGAGTATACGGTAAACGATGCTCAAGACCTTGCCCATCAGCTCCGGGTAACGGGCCAGCAAAAAGCGCAACTGGAAAGGAAAACTCAGCACCCATTGGCGAATAGGCTCTGCGGGAAATACTTCATCCACCAAAAGTGCGGCACTCTCCACCATCCGGCGGGCACCGCAGCTGGGGCAGAAACCACGCCGTTTGCAGCTGAAAGCGACCAAACGCTCGTGATGACAGTCTTCACAGCGCACACGCAAAAAGCCATACTCTAGCCGACCACATTGGAGAAAATCCTCGAATTCTCTCTGAACGGGGTCCTAGGGATTTTGCCTCCATATATTGCAAAAACCTCTGAAGCCCCCGTCTGCCGTGGCTTGTAGAGGGGTATCAACTTTCATTTCTAGGTCGATAGCCCTCAATCGGTGCCATTAAGTCCTCCAGTTTTGGCAGTTCGCCCGTCGGCGCGAACGTGTATGTACCCCGGAAGTTGATGTTCTCCCAAGCTACCGGTGAGGCCCG
>NZ_LWFZ01000777.1:0-3063 GCF_001635225.1 Oleiphilus sp. HI0086 | reverse complement strand
ACACCACGCACCGTTGGTCGAATACCGCGCCAACGTGATGCACCCGCTTTACCTAATTGCCGTAGGCTGTGCTCACTGTTTGAAACCTCACCCAAAGTAGCTCGACATTCAACAAGAACCTTACGCATTTCACCAGAACGCAAACGAAGAGTTGCATAAGCACCTTCTCTTGCTACTAGCTGCGCAGAAGTACCTGCACTACGAGCGATTTGAGCGCCTTTACCAGGCTTCAATTCAACACAGTGGATAACACTACCCACAGGAATATTTCGAATAGGTAAGGTACTGCCTACTTTAATAGGAGCATCTTCACCCGAACGAATCTCTTGACCGACTTCAACACCTTTAGGAGCAATAATGTAACGACGCTCGCCATCCATATATTTCAGCAATGCGATGTGCGCTGAACGATTTGGATCGTGCTCGATACGCTCAACAACAGCTGGAATGCCGTCTTTTGTGCGCTTGAAGTCAACAACACGATAGTGCTGCTTATGACCGCCACCCTTGTGACGAACAGTAATACGACCGTTGTTATTACGACCGCCATTTTTAGATTTCTTTTCAACTAACGGCGCATAAGGACGACCCTTGTATAAATGAGGGTGTACTACCTTAACGACATGACGACGGCCGGCAGATGTTGGTTTGGTTTTTACGACTGGCATAATTCGACCTCTACCTTATTCCACGTCCATGAAATCGATATCCTGACCTTCTGCCAATTTGACATAAGCCTTACGAATATCTTTGCGCTTACCAAGACCGTTCTTAGTGAACTTAGTCTTGCCTTTAATATTTACAGTTTGAACTGCTTCAACTGTAACATTGAAAAGTTTCTCAACAGCCTTCTTGATTTCTGGCTTGCTAGCATCCGCAGCAACCTTAAAACAAACCTGGTTGTTCTCTGCTGCCATAGAAGCTTTTTCAGAAATATGAGGACCTAAAAGAACCTTATAGATACGTTGTTCATTCATCCCAACATCTCCTCAATCTTTTTAAGAGCAGAAACTGTGACAACCACCTTATCGAAACCAACAAGGCTTACAGGGTCAACACTTTCCGCATCACGCACATCCACTTTAGGGATATTGCGAGACGCCAAATATAAGTTTTGATCAATTTCTTCAGAGATGATCAAAGTACTATCTAGCAAACCCTGCTCTTTCAACTTAGCAGTCAGCTCTTTTGTCTTTGGCTCAGCAACAGTTAGCTCTTCAACAACCAACAAACGCTCCTGACGAACCAACTCTGACAAAATAACCTGCATCGCTGCACGATACATTTTACGGTTTACTTTTTGAGAGTGATCTTGCGGCTTCGCAGCAAATGTAACACCACCTGAACGCCAGATTGGGCTACGAATAGTACCTGCACGTGCACGACCAGAACCCTTCTGCTTCCATGGCTTCTTACCACCACCACTTACTTCAGAACGAGTTTTCTGAGCTCGAGAACCCTGGCGGGCAGCTGCCATATATGCAGTGACAACCTGATGAACCAAAGACTCATTAAATTCACGAGAAAACGTAGCTTCAGATACAGCCACTGAATTTCCAGAACCAGTAATTGTTAATTCCATGACGCCCCCTATGCCTTCTGTGCTGGCTTGACAATGATGTCCGCGCCAGTAGCACCAGGAACAGAACCTTTAATCAATAAAAGGTTACGTTCTGCGTCTACACGAACGACTTCTAAGCTCTGAACAGTAACTTGTTCAGCACCCATGTGACCTGACATCTTCTTGCCTTTAAAAACACGACCTGGCGTCTGACACTGACCAATTGAACCGTTTGATCTGTGTGACAACGAGTTACCATGCGTCGCATCTTGCATGCCAAAGTTCCAACGCTTAATACCGCCCTGGAAACCTTTACCTTTAGACTGACCAGTTACATCAATAATCTGACCAACTTCGAAGACTGTCGCATTAAGTGCGTCACCTGCTTTAAGATCTTCGCCTTCGCCTTCCGCCAAACGGAATTCCCAAAGACCACGACCCGCTTCAACACCTGCTTTCGCAAAATGTCCAGCTGCAGCTTTAGATACGCGAGAAGCGCGACGCTCACCAACAGTTACCTGAATTGCACGGTAACCATCAACATCGTCTGTTCTCACCTGTGTGATACG
Source organism: Oleiphilus sp. HI0086 (assembly GCF_001635225.1). Taxonomy (NCBI): domain Bacteria; kingdom Pseudomonadati; phylum Pseudomonadota; class Gammaproteobacteria; order Oceanospirillales; family Oleiphilaceae; genus Oleiphilus; species Oleiphilus sp. HI0086. The sequence continues at coordinate 933 of NZ_LWFZ01000777.1, read as the reverse complement.
GTTATCTTCAACCTCGATAACCGTTACCGGAATGGATGCACCTTCGTCTGTAAAAACTCGAGTCATCCCAGCCTTACGGCCGACTAAACCAATCGCCATTTTTCACCTCTTAAGTGTACGGGGCTTTCACCCTCTATGGCCCTATAAATTAGGTAGTTACACTTTACCGCTCGATCTAACTTGAACGGCACCAACTTTTTAGAAAAGTTGGAAAAACTTAACCAAGACTAATCTGAACGTCTACGCCAGCTGCCAGGTCAAGTTTCATTAGTGCATCTACAGTTTTTTCTGTAGGCTCTACAATATCCATCATTCTCTTATGAGTACGAATCTCATACTGATCACGCGCATCTTTGTTTACGTGAGGAGAAATCAAAACTGTAAATCTCTCTTTCTTAGTTGGAAGAGGAATCGGACCACGCACTTGCGCACCGGTTCTCTTCGCCGTATCTACAATTTCTTGTGTAGACTGATCGATCAGACGATAATCAAAAGCTTTTAGTCTGATTCTGATTTTTTGGCTTTGCATGTGACCAAAACTCCAGTAATTAGCCACTTAAACCCAAAAAGGCGCGTGACTGCTGTATAAAAAAGGAGCCGCATTGTACGTATTGCAACCAACCGTGTCAACCGACATCCCGACATAAATACGATTTCTTTTAGCACAAAAAAAAGAGCCGCCCGAAGGCAGCTCTTTTTTTAGGATATAGGCGTCAGATTATTCAACAATCTTAGCTACAACACCCGCACCTACAGTACGACCACCTTCACGAATCGCGAAGCGTAGACCTTCTTCCATCGCGATTGGCGCGATCAAAGTAGCTGTTAACTGTACGTTATCACCAGGCATTACCATTTCAACACCTTCAGGCAACTCACAAGCACCTGTCACATCAGTCGTACGGAAGTAGAACTGTGGACGGTAACCTTGGA
>NZ_LWFZ01000776.1:0-6108 GCF_001635225.1 Oleiphilus sp. HI0086 | reverse complement strand
GGACTTCGACTTGAAGGGAGACCTTGTTCTAGAGAAGGAAGTGTTAGAAAAGCTTGTTATGTTAAAACCGGGTGACGTATTTTCACGTCAGAAACTGACACTTACATCTGACCTTATCTCTCGTGCTTTAGGTGCAGAAGGTTATACTTATGCAAATGTTAACGCTATCCCTGAGGCGCATGATGACTATAGCGCTTCGGTTACTTTCTTTGTTGATCCTGGTAAACGGAATTATGTAAGAAGAATCAATTTCCGTGGTAACACTTCAACACGTGATGAAGTCTTACGGCAGGAGATGATTCAAATGGAAGGTGGGTCTGCATCAACGGACTTGATCGAAGGTTCTAAAGCTAAGCTTGAGCGTTTGGGCTTCTTTAGTACTGTTAATATTGATACGCCCTCAGTACCGGGCACGTCAGATCAAATTGATGTGAATTACTCGGTTGAAGAAACTTCATCCGGTAACCTTTCTGCAAGCTTGGGTTTTTCTCAGGGTTCCGGTTTTTCACTTGGTTTGAGTGTTTCTGAAAGTAACTTTTTTGGCTCCGGTAAGAAGGTCTCTTTTGGCGTGAATACCACTGAGTCCGTTAAGTCTGCTAACTTTTCCTATCTCGATCCTTACTTCACTGTCGATGGTGTGAGTCGAGGGTTTAGCTTTTTTGCTAGAAAAACTGATTTTGACGAAGATGACCGTTCAGATTTTGTTATCGATGAAACGGGAGCATCGGTAACCTTTGGTTATCCTATCAACAGTATTTCTCGCTTGAAGTTCACTTTTGGTTATACCAATACTCAGCTATCTGCAGGTGAGGATGTGCCGCTCGGAATCAATACTTTTGTTTCTGAATATGGTACGAGTTTTAATACTTACAGCTTTACCGGGTCATGGACCAGAAGCACATTGAATCGCGGGCAGTTTCCAACGCGCGGGTGGGGACAGGGCCTAACGCTTGAAGTGTCGGTACCTTTCAGTGATCTATCATTTTATAAACTTAACTACCGCTCAAATACCTACTTCCCAATCGATAAAGATCATGACTTTGTATTCAGGATTCGCAATAAATTGGCGTGGGCTGATGGGTATGGTGATACCAGCATACTTCCATTTTACGAAAACTATTTCACCGGTGGTATTACTTCGGTGCGAGGTTATCAAAGAAATTCGCTTGGTCGTCAGTCGGTTCCTAGTCAGGCTGGTGGGTCTACAGACCCCTTTGGCGGAAATCTCCTAATTGAAAATAGTGCTGAGTTGATCTTCCCTGTACCGTTTGTGAAAGACCAGCGATCGCTACGCCTATCGTACTTTGTTGATAGTGGTAATGTTTTTGATACAGCAAGGGGATATGATTTTGATGGGAATGAGATTCGTTGGTCGACTGGCTTGAGCTTACAATGGATAACCTTTATCGGGCCCTTGGGCTTCAGTTTTGGTAAGACGATTAATGACATTCCCGGGGACGATACGCGGTTCTTCCAGTTCTCCCTAGGGCAGCCTTTCTAGTTACTAAGTAAACATAAAATAGATCGTTGGAGGTCTTTAATGAAATTATTTAAGCAAATTATTTTGATGGGAAGTATTGCTTTCTTCTCTATGTCGGCACTTGCTGAAATGAAGATTGGTCTGGTTGATATGAGAGCTGCCTTATTTTCTTCAGATGCAGCAAAAGAGTTCACTGAGTCAATGGTGACCAAATATAAAAAACAGGACCTTGAAGTTCGTGCTATCGGAGAAGAAGGTCAGCGCTTGGAAATGCGCTTAAAAAATGACGCTGCAATTATGAGTGATAATGAAAGAGCGAAAATGGCATCTGATCTTGAAGAAGCGATTCAGGAATATAAGTACCGCAAAGGTAAGCTTGATAAGGCTTTGGCAGAAAGACGGAATGAGTTTTTGAGTGATTCAAAGCCCAAAATCGATCAAGCGATCAACGAGCTAGTAAAAGAAGAAAAACTGGATTTGTTGATTCCTCGTGAAGCGGCTTTATATGCCAATCAAGAAATGGATTATACAAATAAAATTATCGAGAAGCTTAACAAGCTAAACTGATCTTTCTATATTTCGTGAGTTTAATCAGATGAAGCAAAATGCCTTTACCTTAAAATATTTGGCGGACTATGTGGAAGGAGAGGTTCGAGGTGATGCGTCGATAAGCATCTCGGGCCTTTCGACTCTGCAGTCGGCTAAGTCAGGTGATTTAAGCTTTTTAGCGAATCCTGCCTATGAGAAATATTTAGCGGATAGCCAGGCCGGTGCCGTGATTGTTACCCCTCAGGTAGCCGAAGCATACGATGCAGATTTGATTATTCATGATAACCCTTACCTGGCGTATGCGCGTTTAACTCACTTGTGGGACAGTACCCAGCTTGACCTTAGTGCGGGTTCAGATATCCACCCTTCGGCTGTTGTGCATGACACTGCTGAGGTCGCTGAAGGCGTTTTTGTGGGAGCTGGCGCAGTAATTGGTAAAGGTGTTTTCTTAGGGGCTGGTTGTGTAATTGGTGAAAATACGACAGTTTCTGATGACTCGCGGATAGGTGAATGCACTCGACTTTATCCAGGCGTCAATATCTATCACGGCGTGACGATTGGTGCGCGCTGCATTATTCATAGTGGTGTCGTGATAGGCTCAGATGGATTCGGCTTTGCTCCTAATAAGGGAGGCTGGGAAAAAATAGTTCAGCTAGGTGGTGTTGTAATTGAGGACGATGTCGAAATCGGGGCTAATTCGGCCATTGATCGTGGAGCTTTGGACAATACAGTAATCGAGAAGGGCGTTAAGCTCGATAATCAGATTCAAATTGCTCACAATGTCCGTGTTGGCGAAAATACTGCCATGGCAGCATGTTGTGCTGTTGCGGGGAGTACGACGATCGGAAAGAACTGTGTTATCGGCGGCGCAAGTGGTATAGCGGGTCATTTAACGATAACTGACGATGTGCATATCACTGCAATGACGATGGTGATAAAAAGCTTGAGTGAGCCTGGCGTGTATTCGTCTGGAACGGGCGTTCAGCCTAATGCTCAATGGCGGAAAAGTATTGCAAGACTTCGGCAGCTCGATAAAATGGCTGGTCGTTTAAAAGCATTAGAGAAGATTGTTGCCGACAAGTAAATAGTTTTGATCTGCTGGCGATACTGCCTGAACTTGCTTTAAAAGAGTCGAATCTCATGATTATGGATATCAATGACGTTAAAGAATATCTTCCTCACCGCTACCCTTTTTTATTAGTGGATCGAGTTACAGAGGTTAAAGCTGGAGAGTGGATCAAGGGCTTTAAAAATGTGACGGTAAACGAAAACTACTTTCAAGGACATTTCCCTGATCAACCAATCATGCCTGGTGTGCTTGTGCTGGAGGCACTAGCGCAGGTTTCAGGCATACTCGGCTTTATTACGACTAACAAAAAGCCAAGTGAAAACTTAATACACTATTTTGCCGGAACAAATAAAGCGCGCTTTAAAAGGCCAATTGTTCCGGGCGATCAACTGGTACTAGAATCTCATTTGATTGCAGCAAAGCATAACATCTGGAAGTTTGACTGTACTGCATATGTAGATGGTGAGGTTGCTTGTATTGCAGAAATTATGACAGCGGAGCGAGAACGTTAATGACAATCCACCCTGATGCCAAAATCCATTCAGACACTAAAGTTCACCCTCAAGCAATAGTAGAAAAGGGGGCAATAATTGGTGCTGGTGTGGAAGTTGGTCCTTGGTCGTATATTGGTGAAGGTGTCGAGATAGGGGAAGGTTCACAGATACTTTCTCATGTGGTTGTTAAAGGGCCGACAACGATTGGTCGGAATAACAAGATCTTTCAGTTCGCCAGTGTTGGAGAAGAGTGCCAGGATAAAAAATATGCTGGAGAGCCTACCCGATTAATTATTGGCGATAATAATATTATTCGTGAAAACTGTACTATTCATCGCGGTACTACTCAGGACCAGTCGGAAACGATCATTGGTAGTGATAACCTCTTCATGGCTTATGTACATGTAGCGCATGACTGTGTTATCGGTGATAACTGTATTTTTGCTAATAGCACAACCCTGGCGGGCCATGTTCATGTTGCAAGCAATGTGATTTTGGGTGGCGGAACGATGGTTCATCAGTTCTGTAAGATCGGGGCGCATAGTATGAGTGCTGGCGGGAGTATTGTTCTACGTGATATTCCTGCTTTTGTCATGGCTAGTGGTCAATCTGCCTCGGCTCATGGTCTGAATACCGAAGGTTTGAAGCGAAGAGGGTTTACCGCTGATGATATTCGGGAGCTAAAGCGTGCCTATAAAGTTATCTATCGTCAAGGCTTGAACTTGAAGGATGCGCTTATTGAGCTAGAAGAGGCAGCGGCTTCGTCTGCACATGTTGCTCACTTCGTTGAAAGTATCAAGAACTCATCTCGGGGCATTATTCGTTAGGCTGATATGAAGGGTAGCGCTGAAGAACACCAATCGGTTCAAGAACAACTTTCAGATAACGTTGTATCTGAACGTCCAGTGACTATCGCAATGGTAGCCGGTGAAGCCTCCGGAGATATTTTAGGTGCGGGTTTGATCAAGTCCCTGCTTAAGCGTTATCCCAATGCTCGGTTCGAAGGTATTGGTGGCCCTTTAATGCTAGCTGAGGGTTTTAACTCTCATGTACCAATGGAACGGCTTTCTGTTATGGGGCTTGTTGAGGTGCTTGGGCGTATTTTTGAGCTGATTGGTATTCGGCGTCGCCTAAAACAACATTTTCTAAAATCACGCCCGGATGCTTTTATTGGCATTGATGCCCCTGACTTCAATATAGGCTTGGAATTGGCCTTGCGCAAAAAGGGCTTGAAAACCGGTCATTATGTTAGCCCCTCTGTTTGGGCATGGCGTCAGAAGCGTATTTTTAAAATAGCGCGTGCAGTCGATCTGATGTTGACTCTCTTTCCGTTTGAGGCAAAATTTTATAAAGCGCATGACGTTGCAGTACGATTTGTTGGTCACCCTCTGGCTGACAGCATTCCAGAACATTCAGATAAAAGCTCGGCTCGTGAGGCTTTGGGCTTGGATCAAAATGCGAAACTGGTAGCACTGCTTCCCGGAAGTCGAGCAGGTGAGATTTCTTATATAGGTAAGAGCTTTCTTGATACTGCGTGTTGGTTGTATGAGCGCGACCCCAATATCAAATTTGTTTTACCTTATGTTAATGAGGCGCGCAAAGAGCAAATTTTATCCTTGTTAGACGATTGCGAGGTAAACCTGCCGCTAACCTTGATTTCAGGTCGCTCGCGTGAGGTGATGGCTGCAAGTGATGTGATTGTATTGGCGTCGGGCACTGCAACGCTCGAAGCGATGCTGGTAAATCGTCCAATGGTTGTATCCTATCGTGTCTCCAAGATTACGCACTATATTATGAAGCGCTTACTGAAGGCTCCTTTCATATCATTGCCTAATTTGCTGGCTGGTCGAGAGCTTGTTCCCGAGCTAGTTCAGGATGATGCTCAGCCAGAATTAATTGGAAAGCAGGTAATGGAGCGCTTTTTACCTTCTAAGGCAACTGAAACTCAAGAGTCGTTTAGTGAACTGCATAAAAGCTTGAAGTTAAATGCAAGTGAACAAGCCGCTGACGCGGTAGTTAAGCTGATAGAAAGTGGCAAATAAGGAAGTATTGTGACTAAGGAATATGAAGCTTTTGTTTGTCAGTATAATGGTGAGCTGCTTGCTGGTGTAGATGAGGTGGGTCGTGGGCCTTTAGTTGGGCCAGTCGTAGCTGCCGCAGTTATTCTCGATCCAGCAAACCCTATTGAAGGTTTGGCTGACTCAAAGAAACTTTCTGAAAAAAAACGCGAGATGTTGTTTGATGAGATTCATGAAAAAGCATTAGCGTGTAGCATTACTCGGGCCAGTGTCGAAGAAATTGATGAAATCAATATTTTGCATGCATCGATGTTGGCAATGAAAAGAGCGGTCGAATCGCTTTCAATAAAACCGGAATATGTTTTGATTGACGGCAATCGCTGCCCTCAACTAAATATTCCTAGTGAAGCAGTGGTAAAGGGTGACTCACGAGTTGCTTGTATTGCGGCTGCTTCAATTATCGCAAAAGTTTCAAGGGATAGAGAAATGAAAGAGTTG
>NZ_LWFZ01000775.1:0-5701 GCF_001635225.1 Oleiphilus sp. HI0086 | reverse complement strand
ATTACTTGAACAAATAACTTAAACCCAGAAAAGCAAAAAGCCCGTCACAAACGTGACAGGCTTTCTAAGTTGGTGCCCAAGGCCGGACTTGAACCGGCACGGCTTACGCCACTACCCCCTCAAGATAGCGTGTCTACCAATTCCACCACTTGGGCAAAAACCAAAAACTTATTCTAACTCTGGCGCCGCTGACTCGGCAGGCATCGCATCTTTCGCAGCCGTATCAATTGACTCACCGCCTTCTAACTCTGTCGCCGACTCATCAGTTCCTGAGGTTTCAAGCTCAGCAACAGGCGCAATGAAATCATCTGCAGAAATTTCTGATTTCTGCTTAGCGATCACCGCCAGAGAAATACTGGTAATAAAGAATACAATCGCAAAGTATTTGGTCATATGTGTTAGGAAGCTACCACTACCCTGACTACCAAAAACGGTTTGTGACGCACCACCACCAAAGGAAGCACCCGCTTCAGCACCCTTACCTTGCTGCAGCAAAACCAAACCAATCAAACCTAGTGATACCAGAATATGCACCACAATAACGGCAGTCTCTAACCATTCCATACTTTTAGCCTATTTTTCTACTCTAGTTGCCCGCCCCATCAAGAGCCTCAAACTCTTAATTGCAACAAACAACAATAAAAATTACTAACCAGCGCTCTTACAGATTTGTAAAAAGTCGCTCACTTTTAATGATGCGCCACCAACTAGCCCACCATCAATATCATCCTGACCAAACAATTCTTTGGCGGTTTTTACATTAACACTACCACCGTACAGAATTGCCATATTTTCAGCTAAGTCCGCAGACTTTTCTGAAACCTGCTGCCGAATATAAGCGTGCATTTCCTGAGCTTGCTCTGGCGTTGCTGTTTCGCCTGTCCCAATTGCCCAAACCGGCTCATAAGCAATAAGCAAATCAGACATTTCTTGCGAAGAAAATTGCTTCAGCACAGCGCCGACTTGCGTCGCAACAACTTCCTGCGCTCTACCACCTTCTCGATCTTCCAGAGTCTCACCTACACACAAAACCGGCTTAATACCAGCCTTTAGCAAACGGGAGATTTTAGCAACAACATCACTATCAGTCTCTCCGAACAAAGCTCTACGCTCTGAGTGCCCAACTAACGACCACTGACAACCTACATCGCTCAACATAGGCGCAGATACTTCACCAGTAAACGCACCTTCGTCAAAACCAGCAACATTCTGAGCTGCCAACTGGATACCGGAGTCTTTACTTGCTTCAAAAAAGCCGGAAAGTAAAACTGTCGGCGGTGCGATTAGCACTTGCACATCGTCAGGCACGTTAGACGATGCTTGATCGCTAAATGCCTGCAAGTAGTCCTGCATAAATGCAACACTACCATTCATTTTCCAATTTCCCGCAACAATCTTGCTACGCATATATAACACCAGCTTTTCAGAAGGGCGCAAATACTAACCGAGTTAATCTTTACTTACAAGCAACCCATTACGACTTTTTACCCAATTACTTAACCAATTGCATTCTGGACCGTTTCAACCAGAGAGTTCACCACTGAATTCACCAAGTCCGCATCCTCGCCCTCAGCCATAACCCGGATTAGAGGCTCCGTACCCGAGCCTCTCAACAACACTCTACCCTGCCCTGCCAAACGCTCACCTTGCTCTTTAACAGCCTGGGCAATAACATCGTTTGACATGGGGTCTGTTTTTTCTTTAATTCGTACGTTCTTCAACACCTGTGGAAGCTTAGTCATCTCGGACTTCAACTCATGCAAGCTCTTACCGTCACGCCATAAGGAAATAAGAACCTGCAACGCAGCAATAGTTGCATCACCCGTGCTCGCTTTATCAAAGCAAATAATATGGCCTGAGTTCTCACCACCAAGCTCCCAGCCATTCTTCACTAGCTGCTCCATCACATAGCGGTCGCCCACATTTGCACGAACAAAAGGAATATTCAGCTTTTGCAATGCCAGCTCTGCACCAAAGTTCGTCATTAATGTACCGACAACCCCACCTTCCAAGCGACCAGCCTGCTGACGATTCCTGGCAATAATATAAATCAGCTCATCACCATCAACCACTTCACCTTTATGATCAACCATGATGACACGGTCACCGTCGCCATCAAATGCAATCCCGAGATCAGCCTCAACTTCTAATACCTTGTCAACAAGCGCCTGAGGGCTTGTCGAACCTACATCACGATTAATATTCAAACCATCTGGTTGCACACCAATTGTGGTGATTTCTGCACCCAATTCTTTAAAGACATAAGGCGCCACCTGGTAGGTTGCACCATGCGCACAATCCAGCACAATTTTCATACCAGTCAAAGACATCGACGAAGGAATGGTCGCCTTACAGCATTCGACATAACGGCCAATTGCATCATCAATACGTTTCGCCTTACCTAGCAGGTCGGGCGCTACGACTTCAAGGTCTTTATCAAGCCAAGATTCAATCTCTAATTCAACAGCATCATCCAACTTCAAACCCTTAGAAGAAAAGAACTTAATACCGTTATCATGATAAGGGTTATGGGAAGCACTAATAACAATACCGGCATTTGCCCTATAGGTTCGCGTCAAGTACGCAACGGCTGGTGTAGGCATTGGGCCCAATAAGCGCACATCCATACCCGCTGCAGATAAACCTGCCTCAAGCGCAGACTCAAACAAGTAACCGGATATTCGCGTATCTTTACCAATAATGACACGATTCCTGAGGCCTTCTTTCTTGAAAACCTTACCACAAGCCCAACCCAGCTTAAGCATAAACTCTGGTGTAATTGCACCTTCACCCAAGCAGCCACGAATTCCATCTGTACCAAAGTATTTTCTTGAAGACATATCTTTTCCCTAAAACCCTTAAATAAACCTAACCTGCACGCTTTACAGCATCAACAACACGCACCGCATCAACCGTCTCAACAACATCATGAACCCTTACGATCTCGGCCCCTTGCCAGGCAGCAAGTGTCGCAGCAGACAAACTTCCAGCTAAACGCTGTTCTACATCTCGTCCCAGCAAGTCAGCAAACATGGACTTTCTAGAAACCCCAACCAACACAGGGTACCCCATACGTTTTAGTCGCTCAATGCCAGCTAATAAGCTCAGATTATGGGAAAGCGTTTTACCAAAACCAAAACCTGGATCGACAATCAAACGCTGATCATCAACCCCAGCAGACTTGAGCGTATTAATACGCGAAAGTAAAAAGGCCTCAACCTCTTCCACAACCGACGTATATTCTGGCTGAATTTGCATTGTATCGGGCTTACCTTGCATATGCATGACACACAAGGCGACATTCGCACCCGCAACGGCTTCGACCGCGCCAGGTCGCGTAAATGCCCGAACATCATTAATCAAACCAGCGCCCAGCGCAACGGTTTCACGCATGACTTGCGGTGTACTAGTATCGACCGATAATACGACATCGAAGTTTTGAAGAATTTTTTCAGCAACAGGACAAACACGATCAAGCTCTTCTTGAACGCTTACTGGCTGTGCACCTGGACGAGTAGACTCACCGCCCACATCAATAATACTCGCCCCTTGAGCAAGCATTATTTCAACCTGATTTAGTGCTGAATCGAGATTAGAGTACTGACCACCGTCAGAAAAGGAATCGGGTGTTACATTAAGAACACCCATCACTTGAGTTGTCGCCAGATCGAGCTCTCGACTGGCGAACTTGAACAATTGACTCATAATTTAACTAAACACATCTCTGGAGAACCTAACCCTGCTCTCCAGTCTCGTCAGTTGGCTTTTTGCCATCAGCGATATCCACAACCTTATCATCTTCGCTATCGGCTTTTTTGTCGCTCGAACCATCGTTATCGTTACGACCGTTACTTGACCAGCCTTTTGGCTCACGTGGATCCTTACCGTCCATCAAGTCATCAATCTGCTCAGAATCAATGGTTTCATACTTCATCAAAGCATCCGCCATTGCATCAAGAATTGAACGATTATCCTCGAGGATTTTTTGTGCTTGCGCATAACATGTATCAATAATTGAACGCACTTCGGTATCAATTTCATTACGTGTAGCACCCGCCACATGAGAACCGCCACTGCCAGCGGACTTTCCTAAAAACACTTCTTCTTGGGCATCATCATAAAGCAAGGGCCCTAACTTATCGGACAAGCCCCACTTGGTTACCATATTTCTAGCAATCTCTGTCGCACGCTGAATATCGTTTGATGCGCCGGTTGTGACACCATCCATACCTAATGTCATTTCTTCGGCAATTCGGCCACCATAAAGCGAACAAATCTGGCTGATAAGCTGCTTGCGACTCAAGCTATAACGATCTTCTTCAGGCAGGAACATCGTCACACCCAAAGCACGACCTCTCGGAATAATACTTACCTTATAAACCGGATCATGTTCTGGTAAAACACGACCAACAATTGCATGTCCCGCTTCATGATAAGCCGTATTAAGCTTTTCCTTCTCAGACATCACCATAGACTTGCGCTCTGCGCCCATCATAATCTTATCTTTAGCAAGCTCAAAGTCTGTCATTTCAACTGCACGCTTATCAGCTCGTGCCGCAAACAGGGAAGCTTCGTTAACCAGGTTCGCCAAGTCAGCACCTGAAAATCCTGGCGTACCACGGGCAATCAAACTTGGCGCAACATCCTCAGCTAAAGGCACCTTTTTCATATGCACCTTCAGAATTTGCTCACGACCAAGTATATCTGGCAAACCGACCACAACTTGACGGTCAAAACGCCCCGGTCTTAACAATGCTGGGTCTAGAACATCCGGCCTATTGGTTGCAGCAATAACAATGACACCTTCACTACCTTCAAAGCCGTCCATCTCTACCAAGAGCTGGTTCAGTGTTTGCTCACGCTCATCATGACCACCACCCATACCCGCACCACGATGGCGACCGACAGCATCGATCTCATCGATAAAGATAATACAAGGAGATTGCTTCTTGGCCTGCTCGAACATATCACGCACACGTGAAGCACCCACACCGACAAACATTTCTACAAAGTCAGAACCAGAAATTGAGAAGAAAGGAACTTTTGCTTCACCGGCAATTGCCTTGGCAAGCAATGTCTTACCGGTACCCGGCTGACCAACCATCAATACGCCACGTGGAATCTTGCCACCCAAGCGTTGAAATTTGCTTGGATCCCGCAAAAACTCTACAAGCTCTTTAACATCTTCTTTAGCTTCATCAACACCGGCCACATCAGCAAAGGTTGTCTTAATTTGGTCTTCACTCATTAAACGAGCTTTACTCTTACCGAACGACATTGGTCCCTTGCCGCCACCGCCGCCCTGCATCTGGCGCATAAAAAACATAAATACAGCGATAATGACAAGAATAGGGAATGAAGCGACTAGCAGCTGAGTCCAAATACTTTGCTGCTCTGGCTCCTTACCAACAACCCGAACCTTGTTCTCAATCAGGTCATGCATTAAGCCAGGGTCTTCAACCATTGGACGAACGGTTTCATAATGACGCCCATCGGTCGTCACCACATCAAAGTGCAAACCATCAATGGCAACTTCCTTAACCTGCCCCCCTTGAACTAATTCTATGAATTGTGAATAGTCCATTGGCTTCACTTTTTGTTGGCCATTGAAGTTGTTAAACACTGTCAACAAAACTGCTGCTATCACCAACCACAGAACCAGGTTTTTTACCATGTCATTCAAAGGAGAATCCCTCTTTTA
>NZ_LWFZ01000774.1:0-15391 GCF_001635225.1 Oleiphilus sp. HI0086 | reverse complement strand
TCATTCAAGAACGCAGTCGGCACTTGAACGGTGAGCTAGTTGTTAAGAGCTCTCAAGAGGGTATCCAAGGTACTCAAATCCAGCTTCGTTTCTCACCCAGTTACCTCAGAGAAAGTGATGAAAGTAAAGTTATCATACGCTCGTAACACGCAAATCACATTTCTCCCATTTGAGCGGTGACCTTACTTGGCATCGTTCTGCACACCAACTAACATAGAACGCTTCACTCTAATCGCTTAAAAGACCAATAATAACGATGACAAGCCATTACGAAAAAAGCGTTGAAGAGCTTCAGCTCGAATATGCAAACAAGCGTCGCTTCCCCTTCATAAAGTTTTCTCAGTCACTTGAAAGTGAGTTCAGGGAATATCGACACCAACGCTTACTAGAACGAATTCCTGCAATTGGAGTTGCCGCATTATTCATTTTTTTCTTATTTGCTTTACTAGATATCTACACGCTCCCCGAGTCTGTCTACGTCGTCACAACCTGTATTCGTCTGTTTATAGTTTGCCCTCTCATCGCTATAACAATGATCGCCGCCCGAATGAATTGGTCGATACGCGCGTATTCAAGTCTGTATATGAGTGCCTACATAGTCTCTGGCTTAAGTATCGTTGCTATTATGTACACTACACGAATTAATGATGCGCAAATGCCTTACGACGGTGTGTTGCTGCTCTTGGTTTTTGGCTATTTCCTAATGGGCTCGCCGTATACTTTGGCCACATTAGGTGGAGTGATCGTATCGCTGGGCTATTTTACCCTTGAGCTCAATCTGAACTCTCCCAGCCATATTATCAGCTCAAATGCTGCGTTTATTATTACACTCAATTTTATGGGGGCGATTGGCAGCTACATGCAAGAACGATCACGGCGTAGCCTCTTTCTCAATAAGAAGCTGGTTGAACTTGCAAAGTCTAGAGACCAGCAAGAAATATCCTCACGTACGAGGCTGTTAGCCACCGCCAGTCATGACTTGAGACAGCCTCTACACGCTATGAACTTACTTATTGAGACCTTAGAAAACCAGCTTCCCAAGGGAGATTCTTTAGCCTTAACACAAAAACTTAAGCTCGCCATTAATCAACTAAGCCAGTTACTTAGCTCTTTACTCAATATCTCAAGGTTAAATGCCGGCATTGTTGAAGCAAAGAATACAAACTTTGATCTTTCAAGTTTGATCGGCTCACTAATTCCCGAGCAAAACATTCGTGCGGAAGAGCTTGGTATGACGATTCGCACCGAAGGCCCCTCACCTTGTATTGTAAAAAGTGACCCAATCTTAGTCGAGAGAATATTTCGAAACCTTTGCGAAAATGCATTTAAGCATGCCGATGCAACCGGAGTAAAAGTCAATTGGTACAAAGAAGGCAAAACTATCTTCTTGGAAGTGGAAGACAATGGCAAAGGAATTCCTGAAGAAGAAATGGAAAGTATCTTCGACGAGTTTCATCAAACGGATCAATCTGACAAGCAAGGTATGGGCTTAGGGCTTGCGATTGTCAAACAGCTAAGTGAGCTATTAGAAGTCAAATACGGCGTCAGAGCAGGAAAACATAAGGGCGCATGCTTTTGGCTAGAGCTGGCGCAAGCCTATTCTCTCGAGAAACCGATTAACAATGCACCAGCACAAGTGCCACGCCCCAGCCCTGATAAGCGCATTCTCCTAATCGATGACGACCAAAGTGTCCTGGATTCATGCCAAATACTGTTAGCCAATTGGGGCTACTCCGTCGCCGCAGTTAAGAACCCTTACGATGCGTTAAGCTGCAGCGAGTCAGAAATTTTCGACCTTATTATCTGCGACTATCGCTTTCCTGCTTATCCACAAAATGGCATTGAACTGATACTAGAGATGAGAAAAAGAGCAGCGACCGCCACGCCCGCAATTTTAATCACAGCCGACACTCAGCAAGAAGTCAGCGAAGAAGTCAGTCAGAGTTTTGTTGAACAGGATCTAAATATTACCGGAATCGCCTTTAAACCATTAGCTCCCGCCAAATTAAAGCTAATGATTCAGCACTACTTACAGGCAAAGAATTAGCCTATTTGAGGCTAATTTTTAAGCCGCTACAATGAATGGCCGCTAAGCAATTATTCTAACAAGCCCAAATCAACTGCTACCCGAGCACATTCAGTGCGGTTATGTACGTTTAGCTCGCTAAATAAGGTCTTCATATGGCTCTTGATCGTATGCTCGGTCAAATGCAGGCGCTGGCAGATTTTCTTGTTTGGTAAGCCTTCACACACTAACTGTAAAACTTCCTTTTGCCGAGGTGTTAACTCTGGTAATTCAGCAACTTGTTGTGACTGATAAAAGTCTGGCAGGCAATTCTCGCCTTCCATGACTTTTTTTATCTGATTAAGGATCACTTCACTGCTGCTGGCTTTACTAATAAAACCACTAGCCCCAGCCTTAAGGGCTCGCTGAACATCCCTGAGTTCCTCGGAAGCTGACAAAATAATTGCCGGGATGAATATTTTCTGCTCAGACAGGTATCGAAGAATAGACAGCCCCCCCTCATCAGGTAAGCATAAGTCGAGCAATATCAGGTCATAACCCTGATTTTGTCCAAGGTGATTTTGAGCCTCTATCACGCCATGAGCACATTCGATCACAACCTCTTCGCTCAAACGCTTAAGCACAAATGAAAGCCCTTCCAGGTAGACTGGATGGTCCTCTATCACTAATAATTTCAGTTCACCACTCATCGGCGAAAAGCAAGAAGCTTGCATAACAGTATGATTACCAGGCTGATGTTATATTTGTTTTTTAGCATGCATATTATGCTGATATTAACACCTGCTTAGCAAGCCAATTATTGGCCATTTATTAACCAGTAAACATAAAAAACCGCGCTAGTTGCGCGGTTTTTTATTTTAAGCCATAACTTACAACTTATGGATTGTCGTTATGGATTATAGTGCTCGCAGCTCTTACGTAGGTAGAACCACCAGTTAAGAACGATACATACGGCGTAGAACGTTGCGAAGCCATATAGCGCGTACTCAGGAGTCGTCGCCTTGATTTGCTCACCCAATACTTTAGGCATAATGAATGCACCGTATGCTGCCACCGCTGCAGTCCAACCCAATACCGGACCTGCTTGCTCTTTATTGAATACCTGAGAGATGGTACGGAAAGTAGAACCGTTACCAATACCTGTTGCAGCAAACAAGACTAAGAACAATACAAAGAATGGTACGAAGAATTCTTCAGGTGTTGCTGACTGGTAAGCGGCTTTCATGAAGTAAGCCACACCAATTGCACATGCCACCATAATTACCGCACAAATCTGAGTAACTAAAGCACCACCTACTTTATCAGAGATCCAACCACCAACTGGGCGAATCAAAGCACCGATGAAAGGCCCCATCCAGGCGTACATTAAAGCACTTGGCCCATTAGGGTTAGCCGTGTTGTGTGTCATCACACCATCAACCATCACGTGCTGGAAACCAAATACAACTTTAATCGTTAGCGGGAAAGATGCTGCAAAACCAATGAATGAACCAAAAGTCATTGTATAAATAACTGTCATTGCCCAAGTATGCTTGTTATCAAAGATTTTGTACTGACGCGTTAAGCTCTCACCGATCTGACCTGGAATCGCTTTCAAAGCAAATACTGTCGCTGCGATAACAATAGGTAATACGATCCACTTACTTACACCAAAACCTGAACCACCCACTTTCTCAGGAAGCATCAACCATAGGCCGAAGATTGCACAAGCAAAGCCAACCAGCAACATCATTGAAATTAAGCCGAAAGAACCAACAGGGCCAGGAATACTTGGCGAAATGTGGTCTTCACGCAAGTTATTCATACCGAACCAGCCAGCAAGTGCGAGAGGAATCAGGAAGAGCAACCACACGAAGCCTGCATTTTGAATCCATGCTTCAGTACCTGCAGGAATCTTACCGATCAAGGTACCTGAAGTATTAACTAGCGTCATTGACTCGCCGCCTAGTGCGCCGAACATGCCAACAGTCATCGCCAATGGAACCAGAATCTGCATCGTAGTAACACCAAAGTTACCCAGACCCGCATTCAAACCTAGCGCCAAGCCCTGCTGCTTCTTAGGAAAGAAGAAACTGATGTTTGACATTGAAGATGAGAAGTTACCACCACCAAAGCCAGATAGAAGCGCTAGTGCCTGGAAAACCCAGAAAGGTGTTTCAGGGTTAGACAGCGCGATACCTGTACCGGCTGCAGGTAGCATGAGTAATGCTGTGGTAAAGAAGATTGTATTTCGGCCACCCGCCAAACGGATAAAGAAGGTGCTGGGTATTCGTAGCGTTGCACCCGTCAAACCGGCAATCGCCATTAAAGTAAATAGTTGTGATTTTTCATAGGGGAAGCCCAAGTTCAACATTTGAACCGTGATGATGCCCCAATACAACCAAACCGCGAAGCCGCAAAGCAAACTCGGGATAGAAATCCACAAATTTCGGTTGGCTATTTTCTTACCGGTGGATTCCCAGAACTGCTCGTCCTCCGGATCCCATTTTTGAATATCCGACATAGAATTTCTCCCAATGTTATAAATAATGCTAAGTCACGTTCATCATGCGCAAGCCTATAAACAAGAACAATCGACTCAAGGGAGTAGGCATTTCTTCACCCTTTACTTACCCCCCAATACCTACTACTGGGTAGTACCCTTGCCAGCACCTGCATTGTCGCTACGCTGCGTAAAACAAGGGGTACAACACATGCGACCAGAAGTAGGTACATTTCGGTGCCTACTCTCTCTAAGCCTCCACGAGTAAAGCCTGTCGAACATGATTCACGTCAATTTTGAGAACCAGGGTTCTTGCCAAATGGCGCGTTCTAAGACAGAGTTGCGACTAGATAAGATTCTTAAACCAGAAACTAAGCGCCGCATAAAGGTTGAAGCACTCATGAGCCAGATCCCCGCCACCATATTATTAGTTGATGACCACCCTTTATTAAGAAAAGGACTAACCCAGCTGATTGAATTCGAAGATGAGCTAGAAGTCATTGGTGAAGCAAGTGATGGGCATAGCGCCCTAGAGCTTGCTAAAGAGCACGAGCCCGACCTAATCGTGTTAGATCTGAATATGCAAGGTATGGATGGTTTGGAAACACTTAGAGCCATGCGAAATGCCGAGATCACCTCCCGTATCATCATGCTAACCGTAAGCGATAGTGATGAAGACGTTGTTTGCGCTATTACTTATGGTGCCGACGGCTACCTGCTTAAAGATATGGACCCTGAGCAAATACTGGAAAAGCTAAAAGAAGCCGCGCTTGGTAAAATGGTGATCAGTGAGAAGCTAACACATGTTCTGGCCGGAGCAATACGAGGCGGCAACGATAAGAAATCGAACTTATTAGCCAAACTAACCAGCCGGGAACACGAGATCCTGAAACTCATAGCCAAAGGTATGAGCAACAAGCTTATTGCCCGTGAACTCGATATCTCTGACGGAACCGTGAAGGTTCACGTCAAACATGTCCTGAAAAAACTAGGTTTGAATTCTCGAGTTGAAGCCGCAGTATGGATGGTGAATCAGAAGGGCTAAACTTCACTCAGCTTTTAGCTCACTTTTGACCACTCTGGGCATGTCACCAGGTGGTCATTAACCATCCCCACAGCCTGCATAAAGGCATAGCAAATAGTCGGACCGACAAAGGTAAAGCCGCGCTTTTTCAAATCTTTCGACATTGCTTCGGACTCTGGCGTTACAGCCGGTACATCTGCCATCGTCCGCCAGCTGTTAACTATCGGCTTAGCGCCAACAAATGACCAAAGGTACTTTGAAAAGTCACCCTCATTCTTTTCAATCTCGAGAAATTCGCGTGCATTTTTAATAATAGAGTTCACCTTAAGCTTATTTCGAATCACACCTGAATTAAGCAGTAATTCATCTATCTTCGTCTGGTCATATTCTGCAATACGCTTAGGATCGAAATTATCATATGCTTCGTAATAGCTTTTTTCTTTTCGTAAAATCGTAATCCAGCTCAAACCCGCTTGTTGGCCATCAAGGCAAAGTTTGGCAAATAGATCCTGGCTACCCCACCTTGGCTTACCCCAAATTTCATCATGATATTGCTGATATAAAGGGTCATTACCGCACCAGGGGCAACGTTTCTCTTGTGAGCAGTTTTCGGTCATTTTTTAGTTCCTTTTTAGTTCTTTATTGCTCAGCTCGTTTTATAATGTCAGCTTCGCGGTTCAAGGTTCTGTTCTAAAATAGCCACTCTAGAGGGTTACACTGTGTCGACCATCCTTAATTTCAAATCCAAGAAGTTCTGGCTCATTCTTTTCTTTTTAATCTACAGTGTATTCGGCTGGTTTGCTGTACCTTATATTGTTAAGCAGCAGGCCATCAACTCCCTTAAGGATATTGCAGCCTGGGATACGCAAATCGAATCAGTTGTTTTCAACCCTTACGCACTATCTCTAGCCGTTCACGGTTTCCAAGCTAAGGATGAGTTCCAGCAAGATAGCGTCAGCTTTGATCGATTCTACGTCAACTTTAGCGCCCTCGGTTCATTGGGGGGGCGCATAGCTTTTGATGAAGTCAGTTTGACGAGGCCTAGTATCAATGCTCAGCTTGACGAGCAAGGTCTGTTAAATTTCCAGCGTGACTTTGTAAAAGCTGACAGCGAGGCAGCGCCAGAGGAAGTCGATAACTCAGAGCCTTTAGCCTTCTTTTTCGGCCTGATCTCTATCTCTCATGGACTGGTCAACTTTACCGATCGCTCTAGCGATGAAACCTTTATGCTAAAGCTTGAGCCTCTCAATCTCGCATTAAAGGACTTCTCGACAGACCATAATGATGGTGGCAACTACTCACTAAACCTCTCACTAGGCCAGGGTCAAGAGCTTTCATGGAAGGGACAAATTGGCATTGCCCCTTTTTCTTCTAAAGGCTCTTTGGCCTTGAGCAATCTTCGCTCTTCAAGCTTCTGGCATTACGTCAAACCTTTCTCTCCCTACTCACTTAATAACGCACTAATTTCACTAGAAGGCAGCTACGATACTGAATTTAGTGACCAGAGATCACACCTGCTGATCGAAACTGGCTCGGTGTCGCTTTCTCAGATTGCCTTGGCTGAGACTCAAGATACAGAGAGCTTATTTACACTCGATTCAGTGTCGCTTAGCCCTATCAATTTTAATCTGGAAGAACGTACAGCTAAGCTGGGCAACTTGCTAATAGAAAAGCCCGTGTTATTTGCTAAAAAGGATGAGACCTCACAAATAAATTTGCTACGTCCACTTCAACAAGAAAAGCTTGCTACTGATACCAACGAAAGTGAGGCCTCAGAGCCTATAGCAAAAACCAGCAACGACACAAGTCACTCGACTCAGGAAGCACCTTTCAAGTGGTCAGTGACATCGATAAAGCTAAAAGAAGGGCTGATCAATTGGCAAGACGCTAGCCTGGAAACACCCGCCGATATAAGTCTCGAAAATATATACCTTGAGCTTGGAAAGGTCTCCTACGAACTTGATAAAGCCTTTTCCTATAATGCTTCCTTTAATACCGGAGGGGCCAAGCAAAGTCTTTCAGGCCAATTGGCTGCCTTACCACTCAATGTCGAAGGTGATCTTTCACTTTCAGCCCTGCCATTACACTGGTCACAACCATATATAGGTGAGCAACTCAATGTGCTGCTTGAACAAGGTCAACTGGATCTATCATCAAACTATCAATTAAGCATGACAGACTCAGGCTTGTCTGGAGAAATCACTAGCAATACTTCAGTCAATAACCTTGATATAAAGGAGAGTATTGAAAGACAAGAGGTAGCCGGCTTCAAGACCTTCGCTCTAAAAGGCGTCAAGCTTAAGCTGGCAGGCGAGCAGCAAGCCCCTTCAATTTCAGTTGAAACAGTACAAATTTCCAAGCCCTATGCGAGAGCTAAAATCTCTGAAAAAGGCGAGATGAGCCTGGCTCAACTAAGTAAATCAAAACCGAGTGAGACAGAAGAAGGAAACACTGTAACAGAAGATCATTCGCAAGAAGAGCACAAAAGCGAAACAGCAGGAGAACAAGACCAAGCAAGTCAGCCTGCGAATATTGCCATCAATCGAATTATTATTGAAGAAGGCCGCTTCGACTATATCGATGCTTCATTAACACCGGTTTTTAATACTTATGTCGAGCAATTCTCCGGCGACATCACTAATATTTCTTCAGACATTGATGCCCACTCAAAAGTAGCACTATCTGGAAACCTCGATACCTATGGAAAAATTGCCATTAATGGCACAACTAACCCACTCAGCGCTCAACCTAATACTGCCTTAGATATTCAGGTCAACAATATTGACCTAAGTACCGCCAGTCCATATTCGGCTAAGTATGCTGGCTACCTGATCGATAAAGGCAAGTTGGATCTTGACCTGGCTTACGACATCAAGGGCTCTAAGCTGAAAGCGGACAATAAAGTCTTTATAGATCAATTTAACTTTGGAAAGTCTGTCGATAGCCCCGATGCCACAGTCTTACCACTTCCTCTGGCTATAGGTATTATGAAAAACCTCGATGGTGAAATAGATATCGACCTACCAATTAGTGGAGACTTGAGTGACCCGAGCTTCAGCTTTGGCGGCGTACTGCTAACAGCTTTCACAAACCTGATTACCAAAGTGGTAACCAGCCCTTTCTCTATCCTAGGCTCCTTGGTTGAAGGTTCTGATGACATATCATCTGTGAATTTTTCTGCTATGTCTTCGTCAATCGATGCGCTTGAAAGTGAGAAGATTCTTAAGCTTGCTGAAGCTTTGAAGAAGCGTCCTAATTTAAGTATTGAAGTACGGGGCGTAGCAGATAGAAGTGTCGATCTAGAACCTGGTGGGCAGGTGCTTGGCGAAGATAAACTAGCAGTGCTTGCGAAGAGTAGGGCACTGGCCATCGCTAGTTCCTTGGTGGAGATTGGCGGAATTCCAGAGCAACGGATATTCACCCTCGAACCTAAAGTTGTCACGAGTGAAGCCTCAAAAGAGTCCCCGTCTGCCGAACAGGCTCCGACAGTAGCCTCGATTTTTACAATCAAGCCCAACTAAACCCATTCGCAAACATAGAGAAAGCCATGCACAAAACTATTAGCCACTTCTTCGCCTATGTCAGCCGGCTTAAATGGATTAAACGTTGGAGTCTAATGCGTAATGCAATTCATGAGGATGTCGCGGTGCACTCATGGGAAGTCGCTACGATAGCTCATATCTTGGCAATCATTCATAACAAAGACTGCGATCTAAATAATAAAATAGATGCAAACCATTTGGCTGTCGTTGCGCTTTATCATGATGCGACAGAAGTCATCACTGGCGACATGCCTACACCGGTAAAATATCACTCCGAGGCGATGCGTACCGCTTACAAAGGGGTCGAAGAGAAAGCACAGCATGAGTTGCTTGCCCTGCTGCCTGCTTCCTTGCATCAAGATTTTAGTAGTATCCTGCTTGAAGATACGCTCCCGGAGCACTACCTGGTTTTGCTCAAAGCCGCTGACCGACTTTCCGCTCTTCTTAAATGCCGGGCAGAATTGCGTGCAGGAAACCGCGAGTTTGAACAAGCTGAACAGGAAATCAGTTCACGCCTTAATGATATGAACCTTGCACCAGTACACTACTTTCTTGAAGTTTTTGCTCCCGGCTATGATATGTCGCTTGATAACTTGCTGGATGCCTAGTGTTTTGCCATGATTGTTTAATCAAAACCCCAGAGTGATAACCTTATGAAAGCGATTGGCCTAAACCAATATCTAGCAATTGAAGACCCTGAAAGCTTAATCGACTTCGAAGCGAATATGCCTCACCCCACCGCGCACGACCTACTAGTTAAAATCGAAGCCATTAGCGTCAACCCTGTTGATACAAAGGTTCGGGGGCCAAAATCGCAAACTCTAGAAGAGACCAAAATACTTGGTTGGGACGCTTGTGGTGTAGTCGTTTCCGTAGGTGAAAGCGTCACCCTTTTTAGCCCTGGTGACAGGGTGTTCTATGCCGGCGATATTACACGGCAAGGTTGCAATAGTGAGTTTCATTTAGTCGATGAAAACATCGTAGGTTATGCACCACGCTCCCTTGATTCAGCTAATGCCGCAGCCCTTCCACTCACAGCAATTACGGCCTGGGAAGCCCTTTTTGAAAGGTTAAATATTTCAATTGATGGCTCAAGAGCAGAACACGCCAAACCCACGATTTTAATTATCGGTGGTGCAGGCGGTGTTGGTTCGATCGCCACTCAAATCGCCACAAAGCTTGCCGGGCTTGAAGTTATCGCAAGCGCGTCTCGCCCTGAAAGCAAAGCTTGGTGCGAGAAAATGGGTGCCAAACATGTAATCGATCATAGCAAAGCTTTAGATAAACAACTTTCTGATATTGGTATTCCTAGCGTTGATTATATTCTCTGCTGTAATAGCACCGATCAATACTTCGATCTTATGATAGACGTAATCAAACCGCTTGGAAGAATCTGCTGCATTGTTGACAATACGGCCCCCTTGGAAATGAATAAACTGAAATCAAAGTCAGTGAGCTTCGCTTGGGAGTTCATGTTCACCAAAGCCATGTTCAAGACACCAGACCGGATCGAGCAACATCATATTCTTAACGAAGTGGCACGGCTCGTTGACGAAGGTGAGTTCATCTCCACACAGAATCAAATATTATCGCCTATCTGCGCAGACACTCTACGCCAGGCTCATGCCCAACTAGAGCAAGGAAAAACAATAGGGAAGCTCGTCATCGAAAGCTGGGAGTAGAGAGCAACTAGCAAACTATAATTGAAAACATTCTCTTAAATGTTTTCTTCTATCCATTTCGTTAATTGGGCTAAGGGTAAAGCTCCAGAAATCCTGGCAACTTCTTTCCCGCCTTTGAAGATTAATAAACTCGGGATAGATTGTATTCGCCAACGGGCAGCTACTTGTTGATGCACTTCAGTATTCAGTTTTGCAAAACGTAACTTCGGTTCTAGTTTCTTGGCTGCTGCATCAAACGTTGGAGCGAATTGCATACAAGGCCCACACCACGAGGCCCAGCAATCCACGATCACCGGGATCTCATTATGACCAACAACAGCAGCGACATTCTGCGCAGTGATATCCATTGCTTTTCCAAGAAATAACGCTGACTTACACTTTCCACATTTTGGCTTTTCTTTAAGTCTCTCTTCCGGCAACTTATTGCTAACACAGCACTTTGGACAAACTATTTTTATTACACTCATAGTAAGTTTTTAGCTCCTTAAGAAAAATACGAAAGCGATCAATTGAGTAGGTACTCATCTCTTCAGTAAATTATAAACAAAAAAAATCCCCGACTTGCGGGGATTTTTTATTTGCCTAACTCAACTTAGTAGGCAACCAGTAGAGGTCCAAAGGCCACGATGAGCAATACTGAGCCCATTGTCATCATTGGCATCAGAATACGCTCATTGCGCTGGTAGAAGGTACCATCCTTAACTTCTTCATCAGCTTTAAGCGCTTCTTCTTCACCCACCACTTGGCGTGTTAACAAGTGATTCAATGCTACCGGCGGGCTCAAGTAACCCAACTCAAAGGCAACCAAAGTCATCATCCAGAAGTGAATTGGATCAATACCAGCCTGGTAAGCAACCGTAGCGATTGTTTGGCTTACCAGAATTACCGCACCAAAGGCTTCCATAATCATACCCATGACAACCAACGCACACACCATAAGGGCCATTGCTGTCCAGATACTTGAGAAGTCACTTGGGAACATCTCAACAACACCGGTTCGTTCGATCATACCACCCAAACAGATACTACAAGCTACCAATAGTAGCAGGGCACCAATTTCAGCCGTTGTCTGGTTGGTGGCTGTACGCACACAGTATTCAATACCTTTATGTGGCTCGGTTGACTTACCATCTTCACTCACCATGTCTTTCTTGGTGATATGTTCAAAAATAAGAATAACGATCATCATCACAGGTAAGATTCGCGCTGCAGAGAACTCATCCAACTGAACGTTTAAGGCCATGTTATAGAACATAATAACGCCACCCATACAAAGGATGTAAGGAATGAGAGGCTTAATTTGCGAAAATGTCTCTGGCAGTGCATCACCAACAGAGGCTAATTGAATCTTGCTCTGACGGTTCACAAACATAACCATAATAAAGAACATAAAGGCACTTAGCGCAAAGACCCATACACCCCAGCCAAATAGTTGGTCGGTCGTTACTTCACGGTTCATGAACGCGATAACAACAACAAGCAAACATGGTCGCAATACAACACCCATACTACCTGACATCGCCGTGGCTGCGAGTGCCAGATTGCGGCGTGCGCCAGCTGCTCTAATTTCGTGATAGATTACTGCACCAGCAGCGATAACGAAGATACCAGAGCCACCTGTGTAGGCAGTCGGTACAGCAGCAAGAACAACCACAACAAAAGCCAACATTTCCGGAGGCATTTTCCAAGGCTTAAACAGGTTCAGAACCAAACCGGCAAAACGGGTTTGTTTCAAGAGCATACCTATCCAGACATACAAACCAACGTTCAGGAACATGTCCGCCAGGTCCATCAGTGTATTCAGATAGATACCTATCCCTGGCATGTGGCCATGAGAGAAGAAGAAAATACCCGCAATGATGGCCATCGTGGAATAGAGAGGAACCGATAACAAAGCATAGCCAATATTACCGCCAGGTTTTAGGTGAGCAGGCACCTTAATCAAATTGTAGATACTGACGATCAACAATAAGGCTATGCCATATACCCAGAAGTTATGCAGCATCGCTTCTTCAGACGGGAGGTTGGTACCATCTGAGTGAGCCAACTCCCGGAAGGCAAAAACCGAAGTCAACAAAACACAATTAGCAATAACCTGTGCAGAGCTCGACACATAGTGATCAAGTCGGTGCAAGACCGGGCGCATGGCAATATGGTGGCGCTTCAAGGTTGCCGTCATTGCACACAAAAAGATCAAGGTTATCAGGATGAACTTTTGGGAAACTAAGCCAACGCCTATCGCGTCAGAAACAAACAACTCTACTGCTCTGAATGCTTCAACGCTCGGGGTAATACGATCGCTTATTTCTTCGTAAGCTGTAAATTTATTCTGACAATCCTGACGTGCATTCTCGATAGAGGTACGAATTAAGTCCGGATCGACAGGTGCAGCATCGAATAGATCTAAACCTAAATCATCATCTTCGGTTTGAGCCAAACGTGCTTGCAACTGCTCTTCAACATTAACGTTTGGATCACAGGTAGGTGCGACAGGATCAACTCGAAGCTTATAGTAGCCCGGCCAGTAATGCTCCCCAACCTGTAATATCTGATTATGGATATCACTACTGGTACTAAAAACAACAACCAGTAACAACAAAATACAAGCTGGTAATGACGATAGCCACTCAGAAATTGAGCGGCCGCTTTGTGTATTGGAAGCCACGTAGTCCCTTCTCCCCGAAAAATGAATTGGTTTATTATTAGCCAAAAAAAAAATGCCGGTAGATTATACCGGCATTCCTTAGTAGCAGACTAGCTGGAGATTGACTTTCTTTTTTTCAAAAATGGGCAAATCACCTTGATTCAAGCATATTAAGGTGATACAAGTCTCATTTTTTAAAACAAGTCATCCAGTTCAACAGTTTCGATATCATCAGCGGCATTCTCATCCCAGAAAGATCCAAGTTGACCAACTGGAGTTCGGTGCCCCATATTTTCTGTCCACATTTTATCTGAAATTCGGGTGATCGCTTCTGTTGCTGCTACGTCCAATAAACGATACTGCTTATTCGCTTTATGATTAGTGATGTGCTCAGCATGTCGCTTAATAACCGTTCTTACACGCTCCATGTCACCTTTAGAATAAGCGGCGATAATATGGAAAACGTGCGCCAAACGGATATGCGCATTTTCACCAATCTGGTCAGCTTGCTCCAATCGCTCCCAAGCATTTTCACCCTCTGGTAATGCACCAGGTAACAAGCTCCAAACCGCTGCTTTTAACGCTAAAGGGACGCCAAACCACGCCCGGTTATCCAAACAACCCGCACCACGTTCTGCTTGTGCCGCAATGTTTTTAGGCACCCCGGTACCAACACCCGAGAGAATATCGTGGTTCAAGGACAAAAGACCATTAATCAATCCCGCCAACCAAACAATCTGATCAAACTCTTGCTCAAGATCAGGACACTCACCACCAATTTCTAAACCTCCATTAAACTGAATCAAGGCCAGCCAGCCTTTGTAATAACGCTTCGCAGCTCTTACATGGTGATTTTTCTGGGCGATCAATGAATCTTGCGCCATATCTGGCTGCTGTCCACGAATGTATCGCAAGTACGCAAGCTCTTGTTCAAAAGCTCTTGCTTCTTCACAACCACCAGCACCTAAGTTTAGAAGCACTTCCAGCTCCCAGGGCTCTTCAGTGATTCGGCCAATTGATTCAACCATCGCTCCCAGCGCTTCAGCACCAGTACAACCCGCAACCAAGTCATCAGTCGTCAACAACTGAGGTACAACGTGCGCCTCGGCCAACAGGGTTATCGCATCACCTGTAGGTTTAACCATTGGCTTAACCAAAAACTGGTTAATCGCTTTACAGCCGCCCAGTAAAGACGACAACACTACGGAAAGAACAATCCATTTTATATATGTACGGCTGCTATTCAGCTTCACAATAGGCTCCTAAAAACATTCAGATACTTTCTGCAATCGCGGATTATCTACGACTTGATAGAATTTTAGTGAGATCGATGGCACAAAGATTAAAATTCGTGCCAAAATTATACGCGGGTTCCGTAAATCAAAACTCAATATGGCTACCAATTTGAAACAAGTTCACAGATATTTCATTTTTTAACAAATTTTGCTTTTTTTACTTTTACCCATTGCAAGCAAAGCGATCTGGACTATCTTTAGGGTGTACAAAGTCCTCTGGACTGCAGACCCTGTCTGGCGTGTACCTAAGACAACAATCTCAATTAAGGTAAAATTCATGAAAAAACCTGAACTTGCTGCTGCCATTGCTGAAAAAGCGGACCTAACCAAAGAAAAAGCCGGTGAAGTCCTGAATATTCTGACCGATGAAATCACCAATGCAATGAACAAAAATGATACCGTAAGCCTGATCGGTTTCGGCACATTTTCAGTCAGAGAGCGAAGTGCTCGTACTGGTAAAAACCCTCAAACTGGTGCAACAATCCAGATTGCTGCAAGCAAGTCTGTTGGCTTCAAGCCTGGCAAGTCACTGAAAGATGCAGTGAACGGCTAGCTGGCCTGAGCCAAATTCAAAAAAGAGGCTTTCAAGGCCTCTTTTTTATTTCTACTAAAGTTTTATCGAAACCTGTAGCTTCGCTAATAAATCCTGACTAATCCCCTGTACCTTCAATAAAGCATCCATAGATTCATAGGGCC
>NZ_LWFZ01000773.1:0-716 GCF_001635225.1 Oleiphilus sp. HI0086 | reverse complement strand
TTCCCTTAGATAAGGTTCGTGATGGCTTACAGACCAGAAAAATGGAAATGGGACAGGTTGTAGATCAGATGCTTTATATGTATAAGCCGAAGCAGGAGTTGACGGTTTACATTGATAATATTCGTTTAGAATCTGATTAATTCCTTACCCAAACTCTAGCGCAAGAAAATCAGAGAAGCCATACGACCCGAGACTTGGCCATCACGGCGAAAAGAATAGAAGTGTTGGTTTTCAAGAAAGGTGCAATGCGTGCCGCCATAAATCGCGCTGACTCCAATGGCTTTTAGCTCAATCCGGGCAAGTAGGTATAAATCTGCCAACCATTTTCCTGGTTCCTTTCCCGGGATAAAGGCTTGAGCGGCTTCGGGGTCTTTGTTACAAAATGCTGTATAGACATCGTCGCCAACTTCAAATGCCTTTTGGCTGATTGCCGGGCCAAGCCAGGCAATTACTTCATTGGGTGAGTCAAAGCTTTCTACAGTCTTAGTTAGGATGCCAGAAGCTAAGCCTCGCCAACCCGCATGTGCGGCAGCGACTTGCGTTGCCTGTTTGTTGCAGAACAGTACCGGAAGGCAGTCGGCCGTCATAACGACACAGGCTTCTTGCTGCTTGCGAGTATAACTTGCGTCTGCTTGAGTGCTGATAGATGAGCTTTCGGCCTGAACAAGAGTATTACTATGTATCTGCTCCAGCCAATGAATATTCTCTGCATTTAA
>NZ_LWFZ01000772.1:0-4473 GCF_001635225.1 Oleiphilus sp. HI0086 | reverse complement strand
AGTAATAATTAGACAGACAAATCTTGATACTCGACGCGACCCTAAGTGGGCTCCAGCTATCTGAGCTTTAGATTTCACTGAGATATAAATATCTGATTAATAACAGATATAAATAATATTTACATTTTTATTTTAAGGTTATTGAAATATCGAAGTGATCTTACAATAGAAGTGTTTTATAACAAGAGTACTAACGTGCACCAAAGACGAAAATGATAAATGGAACACACATGTATGCTTAGATATGATAACTGAGTCGCTTTTCGTACAACTAAAAACACATGATTTAGGTGTACCTGCTGCTAATCTAACGAAGAATAAAAGAGGGATTCTTTAGCTTATGTCTAAGAACAAATAATTCGGAGTTAGCTTAAAAATGAATAAAACCTAGTGTTTGACATGATTTTTCGATTACGTTTTTTCTGGTAAGACAGAGACGTGATTTGTTAGAATTCTGTCGACAATAAAGTCGCATCTATATATCGCGGCTACAGCTGGAACCCCCTCTAAGGTTAAAACAAGTTGTGCGTCTAATGCTTTGCTTTAGGTAAGTCCATATACAACCAATTAAAAAGAACTTCTCCCGAATTATGTCAAAAAGTCCTGAGTTAGCTAAAAACAGTGAATCTAAACATACTCCGATGATGCAGCAATATTTTCGCATTAAAAAGGACCACCCTAATGAGCTTGTCTTTTATCGAATGGGCGATTTTTATGAGATGTTCTACGATGACGCAAAAAAAGCGGCTCAATTGCTAGATATCACTTTAACGGCACGCGGTAAGAGTGGTGGCAACCCTATTCCAATGGCGGGTATCCCCTATCACTCCGCTGAGAATTATATTGCAAAGCTTGTTCGATCTGGTTTGTCGGTTGCTGTCTGCGAGCAAACAGGTGACCCGGCAACAAGCAAGGGGCCGGTTGAGCGTAAGGTAATGAGAATTGTCACTCCCGGCACGCTGACTGACGAGGCATTTCTAGAAGAGCGGCGTGACAATTTGCTCTGCTCAATTTCCTTTGGTGATGAGGAAGCCTTTGGTCTAGCCTACCTAGACCTGAGTGGCGGACGCTTTTCTGTGTCGCAAGTTCGAGGCTTGCCCGACCTAATAAGCGAGTTGCAGCGTATTAGACCGTCGGAAGTTTTAATAAGTGAAGAGTTTCCATATGAAGGAGCTTTTGAGAACTTAACTGGTCTTAGACGCCAAGCTCCATGGCTTTATGATCTTGATTCCGCAAAAAGCTTATTGACTACTCAATTTAAAACGAAAGACTTAAGCGGCTTTGGTATCGATTCGATGCAATTAGCTATCTGCGCGGCGGGTTGTCTGCTGCAGTATGCAAAGGATACTCAGCGTAATGAGCTGCCTCATATTGTCACCATCAATAAAGAAGAGCGTAGTCAATACATTCTACTCGATGCAGCCAGTCGCAAGAACCTAGAAATTGACACCAACCTTGCTGGCGAAAGTAATCACACCTTGGCGTGGGCAATGGATGCCTGTAAAACTGCAATGGGTAGCCGCTTGCTTAGGCGCTGGCTCCACCACCCTTTAAGAGACCGGGAAATTGTGAATGCCCGTCTAGATTGCGTGTCTTCACTTGAGCAATCCTATAACTACGACGCCATTCAAACGAATTTAAAACAAGTCGGAGATGTACAGCGTATACTCGCCAGGATTGCGCTTAGATCTGCACGCCCTCGTGACCTATCACGACTTAGAGACACTTTAATACTACTACCCGCCATACAGGCAGATTTAAGGTCAGTTGATTGCCCAAGTCTTGGTGAAGTAGCTAAAGATATATCCGAACACCCCTCTTTAGCTGAGTTATTAGAGCGAGCAATTATCGATAACCCTCCCGTCGTTATTAGAGATGGCGGCGTGATAAAAGATGGTTTTGACGCAGAGCTAGATGACTTACGCAATATCAGTGAAAATGCCGGTCAATTTTTAATCGATCTAGAGACTCAGGAGCGGGAGGCAACCGGGCTTTCGACCTTGAAGGTTGGTTACAATAGAGTTCATGGTTACTTTATCGAGATTTCAAAAGCTCAGTCAGATAAAGCGCCCGATGCATATATAAGGCGTCAAACGCTAAAAAATGCAGAGCGCTTTATAACGCCAGAGCTGAAAGCTTTTGAGGATAAAGCGCTGAGCAGTAAAAGTCGCGCTTTATCGCGCGAGAAAGCCCTTTACGAAAGCCTACTTGATGAATTAAATGAGGCGATTGACGCGCTTCAGAGGTGTGCAAAAGGGCTTTCTGAGCTCGACGTGCTTAGCAATTTTGCTGAAAGAGCTCACACTTTAAATCTCAATAGGCCGGAATTTAATCAGGGTAACACCCTGTTAATTGAAGAAGGCCGACACCTTATTGTTGAACAGCTCAGTACAGCGCCTTTTGTGCCAAACGATCTGATATTAGATCCAAAGCGAAAAATGCTTATGATTACCGGGCCCAATATGGGGGGGAAGTCTACCTATATGCGCCAGGCTGCTCTGATTATATTGCTAGCAGGTACAGGAAGTTTTGTTCCAGCAGGTAAAGCCTCAATAGGTGAAATCGACCAAATATTCACACGAATGGGAAGTTCTGACGATACGGCAGGCGGTCGCTCCACTTTTATGGTTGAGATGACCGAGACTGCGAACATCTTGAATAACGCTACAGAAAACAGTCTGGTCTTGATGGATGAAGTAGGAAGAGGTACCAGCACTTTCGACGGTTTGTCGCTTGCATGGTCTAGTGCAGAGCATTTGGCTAAAAATATCCAAGCTTATAGTTTGTTCGCAACTCACTATTTCGAAATGACGCAGCTTGCTGAAGAGCACGAGAGTGTTGTCAACGTTCACCTGAGCGCTACTGAGCACGAAGATAGAATTATCTTTCTACATAATGTTCTTGAAGGCGCCGCAAGCCAAAGCTACGGTTTGCAGGTCGCGCAGCTCGCAGGTGTTCCGGATAGTGTTATTGGGAAGGCGAAGGAAAAGCTAAGTTCTTTGGAGTCTACGGAAACAAGCGAGCCGTCTGAGCCCATAACTGCAAGCAATATTGCAACACAAGCT
The DNA here is from genome assembly GCF_001635225.1 of Oleiphilus sp. HI0086. Taxonomy (NCBI): domain Bacteria; kingdom Pseudomonadati; phylum Pseudomonadota; class Gammaproteobacteria; order Oceanospirillales; family Oleiphilaceae; genus Oleiphilus; species Oleiphilus sp. HI0086. The sequence continues at coordinate 1,408 of NZ_LWFZ01000772.1, read as the reverse complement.
ACTGACTCTATTTCAGAACAAAATGCATTTCAAAGTGATATGTTTGCACAAGAGCCTTCATTGATTGAGAAAGCATTTGCTAACCTGGACCCTGATGAGCTTAGCCCTAGGCAAGCATTGGATAAGCTTTATGAGCTACGAAGATTGATCAACTAAGTTATATGATGCCTTGTCTCTTGCGCTAACTTACTTGTGTTTTAAGTCAATAATCGTAACATTTGCGCTATGACAGGCGTTTAAGCTTGAACCCTGTCACATCTGACATTAGAATACACCGCATAATTTTAATGAGACCAAACACTGGAATAGCAATATGACATTTGTTGTAACCGATAACTGTGTTAAGTGTAAGTACACAGATTGTGTGGAAGTTTGTCCTGTAGACTGCTTCTATGAAGGCCCTAACTTTCTGGTAATCGATCCTGACGAATGTATCGATTGCGCACTTTGTGAGCCAGAATGCCCAGCTGATGCAATCTTTTCTGAGGACGAATTGCCTGCCGACCAGACGCAGTATATCGAGCTAAACGCCGAGCTATGTCAGACTTGGCCCTGCATTACCGAGCAAAAAGACCCGCTTCCAGATGCTAAAGAGTGGGACGGTGTTCCTAACAAGCTTCAATATCTAGAGAAGTAAATTCTTTAGTCGCCTTGTCGTTAACTGGCGTCAGATCGCTCGCTAACGACAAGCTCCTCTTAAATAAGAACTGCCTGGCCTCATTCACTTTGGCCTATTTAATTCTCAAGCTTTCCTTACAGCTTTTGCATACATATCTTGCATCACTTCTTACGATTCTATTGTGTCGAATTGCGCTCAAATCATGAATTCGATCGTGACATGCACAAATATATGCAAAGGTTCGTCGTGCCCTTTTCGCGCTTGAGAAGTTATGCCTTACCTTTGGCTCAACATTAAATACTTCTGACATAACCTGCTTCCACTGTCGTCCATGCGGCATTACCTTCTTGCCTTCATGATAGCGACCAAAATACTGATAGACGATGAGGTGTGCACATTCGTGAGGTACAACCTCTTCGATAAAGGCTTGTTGGTTTTGATTTAAGAGCGCCTGATTAAATCGAAGCTTGTATCGATAAGTCTTAAAAGCGTTTTGTGTGACGACAAACTGGCCGGCAGCTTGCCCCTTTAGAAGAAAGCAAAGGTTGTGATAAACGAAGCTTTTCTTAAGGTGATGTTCTGCCTGCCGCAGGCAGTGTTCTACCGATGATTGCACATCAGCTTGATAGTTGCTTTGGTTCATCTTGGCTAAGTGTTTTTCGGTCTTCTTAAGTTCATATACAGCGGTGCATTATGCAAAAATTTACAGTACCATGCCCAGCTTTATTTTTTGTCACACCAAGCCTTTAGGGAAAACGCCATGTATGAACTCGACTTACTCTATATATT
>NZ_LWFZ01000771.1:0-2772 GCF_001635225.1 Oleiphilus sp. HI0086 | reverse complement strand
GGGTTTCTTTGATCCCAGCCTGATCAGTGGCCATTTTGAGAAATAACTCATGAGTCACCTTAAGTGTGGCATCCGCATCACTGACAGGTTCAATTTGTTCAAAATGCAGAACGGCATTTTCAATCCACAAATAGAAATTTACCTGCCTGTCAGTGAAGGTGATATTGATCTTATGATGGCTATCAAAAGCTTCCGGGCCAATTAAACGGGCAGCCATTGATATAAAGAAGTTCTCAAGAGGTGCCTCTCTCAGAACCCCCTCCATCATTGCCACATCAACGCCTTTATCCGGGCCACCATGTCTCAGCTCATAAGCCCCCGTAAGATAATTATCTCGCCAAGGCGCTGATTCCGATTGGTATCCCAATTGATCATAAGCTTTAGCAAGGAGCTCTCGGGCCTTATCGTTGCCAGGGTCAGCAAAGACCAATTTATTCAAAAGTTCGGCTACCCAACGATATTCACCCTGGTCAAAAGCCGATTGAGCAGCAAGTAGAACCCTCTCAGCCCCTCCCATTAAGGCTATGTATTTATCCGCAGATTCTTCCGGAGGAAGCGGATTAAGATTCGCAGGGTTTCCGTCATACCAGCCTAAATACCACTGATAAACCGCTTTTGCATTATGTTTTACCGTTCCATAGTAACCACGGTTGGAAAAGTTACTGGCCAAACTCGGAGGCAACTCAATCTGTTCGGCTATCTCCGTTGGCGTATACCCTGCATTTAATAAACGCACCGACTGATCATGGATATATTTATAAGTATCCCGTTGAGCTTTAAGAAATGTCACCAGTTTTTCACTGCCCCATATCGGCCAGTGGTGACTGCCAAAATAGAGGTCACTTTTCTCTGCGTATTGAATGGCATCATGAATATAACCGCTCCACTTCAAAGCATCGCGCACTTTAGCCCCTCTCAAGGTATATAGGTTGTGGAGATTACGCGAAACCAATTCAGCGCCACACCAGGCTCGGAACTCAGGAAGATAGAAAGTAAATTCTGCAGGTGCTTCTGAACCGGATACCACCTGAAATTCAAATGTCACGCCGTCGATCTCATGACGTTCACCACTCTCGGAAATCAGCACATTGGGTTCTAAGATAGTGAACTGACCAAACGCAGGTTCCTTACCTAAGCCAGAGCCCACATGCCCTCTTTCAGATTTAGGTAATCGCTTTCCGTACATGTACATAGAGCGACGTCCCATTGCCATGCCTGCCACCACATTTTCACTGGTGGCCTCTTCCATAAAGCCTTCTGGCGCGATCACTTTAAGTTGCTGTTGGCTGACTTGTTCTGGAGAGGCAATGCCATGGGCACCGCCAAAGTGATCAATATGAGAATGGGTGAACAAAATGGCGCTAACGGGTCTTTTTCCTAATTGATCATTTACCAGTTTCATTGCCACGCGTGCCGTTTCCACTGTGGTTAACGGGTCTATCACGATCCAGCCCGTCTCTCCACGAATCACGGTCATATTGGCCAGATCGAAACCACGAACCTGATATATCCCCTCTGATAACTGATACAAACCATGCCTGTTGTTGAGTCCCGCCTGCCGCCAAAGACTAGGATTTACAGTTGCAGGAGCTTGTCCTTGTATGAACTCATAGGCCTTTGTGTTCCAGGCCAATTTTCCGGAGGCGGATACTTGAAGGCCTTCTACCGTGGCTATGAAGCCTCGTTTGGATTGTGCGATATCTTCAGAATCTTTGAGGGGAAGTTGCGCTTCGACAGCCTGATTCATTTTTTGTGTTATCTGGGTGGCGGGGGAAAAACCTTCGACCGAACCTATGCCATCAACAGTTTCTGTCTGAGATTGAGTACATCCAGTAATCAAAACCGCAATTAACAGAACCCATGTCCCGTGCTTAAACATAATCTCGAAACTCCCTGTAAAGCGCATGCGTCAGCGCATTGAAAAACCTTGTAAGATCAACTACTTTTAATAGCTATCAACAATAGCTGACCTAGGCACTTAAAAATAGATTTGAAAACTAGGGAACCTCTGAATATTTTAAATCATTTGTATTGCATGAGCAAGGATAGTCGGCAAAACAGGATGTACTTCTACGGAGTTGAAACGCTCAAAGAAGCTGAAGAGTTCGAGCCCTTACCAAGAGATGAGTATGACAAGCTGTTTCAGGCACCAAAAGAGCCTGATTCGTCAAAAGACCTTCAAAGCAATACGCAAAACGACAAGCCTAAGCAGTCATAACATGGCCTCCGTAATAAGCTAAGCATAGTAAAGACATGAGTAAGACTTCTGACAACGCAACTGAAAACGACACTGTAGTCGACCAAGGCCAGCCTCTAATCAGCCATCTGATAGAATTGCGCACACGCCTCCTGCGTTCGGCAAGTGCTTTCAGGTTGACCCCGGCGGTTCTCAGCGCGTCAACGTCAGCAACAGGAATACCATACACCCGTTCCATGACCAGAACGTGCTGGTTAGTGTAGTCCCAATGAATTTCCGGGATGTAGATCAGTTCAGAATCTAGAAAGTTTCTACGGATCTGGGAGGCATTTGCTGCTTCCCTTTGCAGGTCGAGCTCATCGTAAATTGTTTTTTCATAATCTCTTACGACCTGTACCGGGTGAAGTCGCTTACCATCCACCCAATAGTTTTCCAGAACCAGAGCAAAGAACAGCATGACGGCAATATCTTGGTCGATGGTTCGCTCAATGCCAGGACGAATGACTTTGACGACTACCTCTTTACCTGAATGTAGCGTGGCGCTATGTACTTGTGCAATGGAAGCGGTAGCTAGT
>NZ_LWFZ01000770.1:0-1376 GCF_001635225.1 Oleiphilus sp. HI0086 | reverse complement strand
TCGTAAACCGTTCCCAATTTACTCTGGAAGACAATTTTCTTTAACTGCTCACGACGCGAGGCCAAAGTGGACTTCTTATCCGTTTCAAAGAAGAAGGCCGCGTCTGCCAGGCGAGGACGAATAACACGCTCGTTACCCTGAATTACCTGCTGAGGGTCCTTACTTTCGATATTCGCTAGCGTGATGAAGTTTGGTAGCATCTCGCCATTCTTATCCAAAGCATGGAAATACTTCTGATGCTCTTTCATCGAAGAAATCAGTGCTTCTGTCGGCACCTCCAAAAAGCGCTCGTCGAAGCGGCCGACTAAAGGTACGGGCCACTCATTTAGAGACGCGACTTCGTCCAACAAGTCTTCATCAATCACAGCCACACCACCAATACCTTCAGCAGCAGCCGTCACACCCTGACGAACCTTTTCCTTACGCTGATCATAATCTGCAATCACTTTGCCTAGCTCTAACAATAGAACTTCGTAGTCATCTGCTTTAGTAATTTCAATCTCACCCTGACTATGGAAGCGGTGACCGCGAGTCTTTCGACCAGCTGGAATATCCAGAATACTGCCTTCTACAACCTCATCACCGAAAATCATCAATACCCACTGCAGCGGTCGAACGAACTCAACCTTTTGAGCTCCCCAACGCATACGCTTAGGAATAGGCAACTTGTTCAATGACTGGGCAACAATGTCATTCAACAAAGATTTGGTTTCCTGACCTTTCTCTAGCGAGCGGTAAACTAACCATGTTCCTTTCGGCGTTTCCATTTCTTCTAGGTCTTCAGGCTTAATACCTAACGAGCCGGTAAAACCAGTCAAGGCGCGAGAAGGATTCCCTTCAGCATCATAAGCGGCTTTCTTTGACGGGCCTTTCTTTTCAACTGACTTATCAGCTTGCTGCACGTCCAAACCTTTAACTCGAACAGCTAAACGTCTGGGGCTAGCGAAAGCCTTTACCTCAGCATAGTTCAAAGCCGCATCTTTTAAGCCTGCTTCGATACCACTGGTAAAGGAGTCCGAGAGCTTCTTCAGTGCTTTCGGTGGAAGTTCTTCAGTCCCGATTTCAACGAGAAAATCTTGCGTAGACATTATTTCTTGCCTCCTTTGTCCGACTTTGAACCAGCGTTTTCTAAGCTGGCAAGGACTTCTTCACGAATCCCTTCAGGAGCCAGAGGGAAGCCTAATTCTTTACGACTATCAAAATATGCCTGGGCAACGGATCGTGCCAAGCCTCGAACACGCAGTATATAGCGCTGACGTTCAGTGACCGAGATCGCATGGCGGGCATCCAGCATGTTAAATGTGTGGGAAGCCTTAAGCACCAACTCATACGCTGGTAATGGCAAACCCTGGTCAATCATCTTCTGACTTTCAGCT
>NZ_LWFZ01000769.1:0-3306 GCF_001635225.1 Oleiphilus sp. HI0086 | reverse complement strand
TACCTCAAATGAGCCTTCCAGGGCAGCGCTCTGGTGCGCGACAGTATGATAAAAATGATCCAGCAACTTTGAAATATAAGGTTTATGCTGCCAGTGAGTTTCAAGAACCTCAGGACACATTAATGACAATTCACCCCGAACTCTAAATTGCTGTAGTAGCGAAGGATAGAAAAATAGCAGTTCTACCTTCGCCTCGTTTAAATGTAGTAGGTTCTTTTGGGCAAGTTTGTTCACAAACAGTACACAACTATCTGCATTGATTTCGCGTACGACCAAGGTGCGCATTCTTGGTTGAGACGCATCATTTTGCTCGAGTGTCGCGAGTGTGCAATATTTAGCACTGGGGTCCTGGTTTTGCTTGGCCTCTTGCCTAGCGTTCATCAACAAAGTCATAGGTTGATATTCAGTCATAAACTCTTCGCCCTGTTAATCTACGTAACCACTGCCAATAGCACTAAAGGGAAGCTCCAAGCCCAGTTCGGGCACCTGCGCTGCTATCCAAGCTGGAAAGGTGTTGCTGTTCGGGCCAGGAAAAACTTTATACTCGTTAGCCCAGGGGTAACGTTCAGCTAAAGCAACTATTTCTTCGATCAACTCTTCTGCTTCGTCACCTCGCTTATCCAAAAGAATTTGGGGCTGACTACCAAACCAATACCTATCAGGAATATCATTCTCGACTCTCAACACAGACAGTCCTCGTTTGGCACGCCAACCTATCACTTCAAGAACGGTATATTCAGAAGCATCTCTTGCTTTCACCGCAATCCAAGTATGTATCGCAAACCAACCTCGCCACCCCCATGCATCGGCACCATATACCTGAATAACCGCTTCGGGAGTTTCGGTAGACAAAGGGGCGAGCCCGGAAGAGTCTCTAGACGCTTCTCGCCAGCTTCCCGTGCTGCACCCCACCGCTAACACACTGAAAAGTATCATACTAAATTGAATCAATGCCTTAATGGTAAACATCGTCTATTTCCCCGTTATCTTCTCCGTAAAAACAAGACCTTAGTCTTACAAGCACTGGGCTTACAAACAACACGCCTTTTCCTCCGACAGAAAGACATTCAGCCCCTTCTCCTCAGCACGCGTCTACTTTTTTAGACTCATTACCGTTAGAGGCTTTTCATCATTTAGTAAATGTACGTTTACCCCGTGGAATAGATCACTCTGTAGGTGATCTTTTTCCCCCTTCCAAACGTAAACGTAACAAACATCATAGTTAGGATTGAATAGAATTCATGTCAGCTCAAGGTTTACATCAACAAATCAGCGACTTACGAACCAAACAACCAACTCAAAACCAGGGCATTAACGTTGTATGGTTTAAGCGTGATCTCAGGTTACGTGATCATACTCCCCTGAAGGAAGCTTGTGCAGGCAAAAATCCCACCTTACTGATCTATATCTTCGAAGATCTGCTAATACAAGACCCTCACTACGACGTGCGCCATTGGCGTTTTATTTGCCAGTCTTTAGCCGATTTGAATCGTCAACTCAAGGCCTTTAACACGCAGATCCATTGCTTTCGGGGCAAGGTTCTTAAGGCGTTAGAGGAAATCCATAGCCATTTCACAATCAATCGATTATTCAGCTATGAAGAGACCGGTATACGTGCTACCTATGAGCGCGATAAGGAAATAGCTGATTGGCTAGCCAAACACCAAATAGACTGGCAAGAAAGCCCAACGGGCGGAGTCATTCGAGGGCTGACCCACCGAAGCAATTGGGACAAGCACTGGCACAGTATCATGCGCATGGGTTTAGACAATCCCGACCTTCGAGGCGCTAACCTTATTTCTCTAGCACATCATCATCCGAATGATGCAATGGAGCCTTCTTGGCTTGAAACGCATCCTAGGATGCAACATGGGGGTGAAAAATGGGCTGAGAGAACACTCGCTTCTTTTTTTAGATCAAGAGGTCAAGACTATGCCTATAAAATATCAAAACCACTTGAAAGCCGAAAGAGCTGTTCCCGCATGTCTCCTTACCTGGCTTGGGGAAATATTAGCCTGCGGCAGTTTTATCAGCGAACCTTACTTCATCGTCGCGAACAGGGGTGGCGTAAAACGGCGAATACCTTGTGTTCACGTTTGCATTGGCACTGCCATTTTATCCAAAAGTTTGAAAGTGAACATGAAATGGAAGAAAGACCTGTCAATCGCGCTTACGCGTTATTCAGCTATCGAGAAGACAATGATTCCCTTTGCCATCGCCAAGCTTGGCAAGATGGAAAAACGGGCTACCCCATTGTTGATGCATGCATGCGATGTTTAATCGAAACGGGTTATTTGAACTTTCGAATGCGATCCATGCTCGTCAGCTTTTTTTGTCATCATTTGCTGCAGGATTGGCGGCAAGGTGTACATTATCTAGCCAAGCTTTTTTTGGACTTCGAGCCCGGTATTCACTATGCGCAGTTTCAGATGCAGGCTGGCGTCACAGGCACAAATACCATTCGAATTTACAATCCAGTGAAACAAAGTCTAGAGCATGACCCTAATGGTGAGTTTATCAGAATGTGGCTACCGGAATTGGCTAAACTCCCAAACGAGCTGATTCACACGCCGTGGATGATGACTCCTATGGAAGAAACATTGTATGACCTATCTCTGGGAACCACGTATCCAAAACCAATTGTCGATATTAAAGAAACGGGAAAAATTGCTCGCCGCGAATTATGGGCTTTTCGTAAACGAACCTTCGTCAGACAAGAAAACAGCAGGATTCTTCACCGTCACGTACGTCCTAATAAACGGAAAAGAGACTAAACTGAACCGCTGTGTGCCACCTTAAGAAAAAACACTTTGGTGCTTTGAAGCAGGCTATTGCGAAGGCCTTACTCACCAAACTCTATTTTAACCCGCTATGGTTATTCAAGCACTTCCTCTTGATAATTTTTTTGAGTGGCCGTTATTCGACTTTCAGTTATTGTCGATTGCAACACTGCGCTTTATTGTCGATTTGCCTGTAGCAGTATTCGCCATTGTGACGATCCAAAACACGCCCCCTCGCAATGATCTGCTTTAATCAAACAGGACACTTCAATAAGGAATATAATCCAATTATTGAGGTGTTAAATGACAAAACGAAAGAACAGAAGTTATACAACAGAGTTTAAACAAGAAGCGGTTGCCCTGGTCACCGAGCAAGGCTATAGCGTTCCTAAAGCGGCTGCTTCATTGGGTATTACAGATAAGTTGCTCTACAACTGGAAAGCCAAGTTTGATGCGGAACAATCTGGTACTGGCTTAAATACAGATGAGCGTGCTGAATTGCTTCGGCTCCGAAAGGAAAATAAAG
>NZ_LWFZ01000768.1:0-6949 GCF_001635225.1 Oleiphilus sp. HI0086 | reverse complement strand
TATCTCGCCAGGAATACAAGGTGGATAGGTTTATGTTTTCCTGGGCTGAAAACGTTCTTAATGATAACCCACTTTCAAGCCACTTCTTAACAATGGCTTCTTTAAACTCTTTTGAATAATGCTTCACTCATATTCTCTTACCGCCTCCTATTCAATTATTAAAAATTAACAGAGGCGACAACTATCCTGACACAGGGGGTTTTGGTCGACGTACAGAATATTTACTACACGACCAGACAAGCCTATGGCCGCCATTTTGATTACAATGCATTTTGGGCAAAGGTGACCCAAAATCGACACGTCGTTAATGCCGTGGCCTATGCAACGGAGCCCGCAGATGAAAAACAGAGACAGTTTCAGAATATACTTAGAGCGATAGGGTTTAAGGTAAAGTTGAAGCCCTACATTCAGCGCGCTGACGGCTCTGCTAAAGCTGATTGGGATGTCGGTATCACACTCGATGCTATGGAGTTTGCGGCACACAGTGACATCCTTGTTTTAGCATCTGGTGATGGAGATTTCGACCTGCTCGTCGATCGAATCAAACTGAAACACAGCTCTGCTGTAGAGGTCTACGGCGTTAAAGCACTAACAGCTTCGTCACTGATATGTTCCGCCACTAAGTTTGTCGCAATAGATACTGATTTATTACTTAACTAAATTCAGATCAAGCGATATGCTCGCCACTATTATCTTTACAACAATCTCATCGAGACTCTGAGTACTTATACTCAATAAACAATGTCATGAATATGCTCGGGGTCATCTGTCGTTAACTCCCCTCGCTCCAATTTCTTCTCTACACCTGGCCCTAATACTGGCTTCATATCCCTGGCATGTAAGTCATGTGCACAATGATCGCAAGCAAAACGAGGGCTGGAAACATGACCACAAGTTTTATGCTGGAACATAATCGGTGCACCGTCACCATCACATAGCCACTTGTCACCCCATTGAACAACCGTCATCAGCACCGGATAAAGATCCATTCCTTTCTCAGTTAAATGGTATTCATAACGAGACATCTTCTCGTCATATAAGACTTTGGTTAAAACCTCAGCTTCCACCAAACGATTTAGACGGTCAGACAAACGATGGCGGGTTATCCCTAAAGATTTTTGAAACTCTGAGAAGCGCCTGACGCGGCGAAATGCGTCCCGGATGATTAACAGCGTCCAACGATCACCAAATATTGATAATGCTCTAGCAATTGAACAAACCTGAGAGTCAATCTCTTCCCAACGCATAGCTACCTCTTTGCATTTTATTTGAATTATTCGCGCCTAATAAGACTAGCCACTGTTCCAATATACAAAGTTGATCTAAATCAAACAAAGCCATTATACCAGAAATAGAACAGTATTTTAGCAAGTCGTCACAATAGATTCACTTGACGAGTTCTATTATGGAACCATATACTTTACACAAGGTTCCAAAACGGAACTGTGATGAATTTGGCATTTTTACCCTAAGCCATATTTGTCTAATCCACCAAATAGTGAGGACTCGCTTATGAGCATCATGAAAGCTATTTCTAAATGGATTGATTACGAACTAGGGATTAGAAACATTGATTTGGAATTAGAAGCAGGCGACTTAGACTGAGCTTGCAGTTCGTATTCCTTCATGAGTTTACTTGTATTTATCGAAGCGCCAATACTTGCGCTGTAGTCTTTAAATAGACATTAAGAGGAATAAAATTATGTTTGGATTTCCATTTTTTACTAGCCTTATCGTAACGGTTGCAATGGTTGTCGGTTTTTCATTTATTATTAACCACGGCATCCAAAAGAAAAAAGCTAACAATGAAGACGCTATCTCTAATACAAGCCAAGGCGAAAAAGACACTAACTGCCACGCCTAAGCTAAGATCGCCGCTCTATTGAGCGAGTAAAATTGAGATAGAAAAATTGAGGCTGCTACATAGCAGCCTCTTTCGTTCTAGCCTACCGAAGCCTTCAGTGCTTGCTCCAAATCTTCAAGAATGTCATCGATATGCTCGATACCGATTGATAGTCGAATCATTTCAGGCGTAACACCCGCGACTTTCTGTTCTTCCTCTGTCATTTGCCTGTGCGTTGTCGAAGCAGGATGACACGACAATGATTTAGCATCACCAATATTTACCAAACGCTTAAACAGTGCCAAGGCATCATAGAAACGCGTACCTGCCTCTAAACCACCTTTAATTCCAAAGGTCATAATGGCCGACGGTGTACCTTTCATATATTTTTTGGCTAGCTCATGGTTCTCATCTGAGGGCAAGCCACCATAACCAACCCACTCAACTAGATCGTGCCCTTCTAGAAATTCGGCCACTTTTATTGCGTTTTCACAATGACGTTCCATACGAAGACCTAGCGTTTCAATTCCCTGAAGCAATAAAAAGGCATTCATAGGTGATAAGGCCGCCCCGGTATTACGCAAAGGAACTGTCCGGCATCGTCCAATAAAAGCTGCTGGCCCCATTGCCTCGGTATAGATCACGCCATGGTAAGCAGGTTCTGGCTCGTTCAACATAGGGAATCGTTCAGCATGCTCCGCCCAGGGGAAGTTTCCTGAGTCAACGACAATCCCGCCTAACGAATTACCATGCCCACCCATATACTTGGTAAGCGAATGAACAACAATATCTGCCCCATACTCAATAGGCTTACATAAAGCTGGCGTGGCAACTGTATTATCAACGATAAGCGGCACCCCCTTATCATGCGCAATCTTCGCCATGCCTTCCAGATCGATAACATTACCCGCGGGGTTACCAATACTCTCGCAATAAACGGCTGCGGTATTTTCATCAATCAGCTTTGCTAAGGACTCAGGCTTATCATCTTCAGCGAAACGTACATCAATTCCCTGGCTCGGCAGCATATGCTTGAAAAGTGTATAAGTACCGCCATAGAGCTGAGGTACTGAAACAATATTCTTGCCCTTGCTGGCGATCGTTATAATCGCGTAATGAATGGCAGCACTGCCAGCACTCACAGCCAAGGCCGCAATACCTTTTTCTAACTCCGCTACTCTTTTTTCAAGCACATCGTTAGTGGGGTTCATTATTCGCGTGTAGATATTACCCGGTACAGCCAGGTCAAATAAGTCAGCACCATGTTGAGCATTATCAAACTCGTATGCGACTGTCTGGTAAATAGGTGTTGCTACGGACTTGGTTGTAGGGTCTGTTTCATATCCGTGATGAATTGCGATGGTATCGTCTTTCATTTTAATCCTCGGCAATAATGATGAATGTTGGCGAATACGGGACACCGGAACAAAGAATCATAGATCAATTCCCAATAACACACACGCACTCAGATCAATGAAATATAAATAAACTTTCTTTGTGACTTTTTCTCTTTTGCTTCTGTCTATGCTTCTGAATTTAAATTTCAAACTCACTTTTTTACTTAATCAAGGAAGCTTAAATGGAAGATATCAATCAAAGCAGCGATCAGATTCAAGAGCTGTTACAGACAGCCTACACACTCAGCTTAAGTTACGGCCCCAAACTGGTCTTAGCGATCGTTACGCTCATCATCGGCCTATGGGTCATCAATCGCTTCATACGCACTCTTAACAACAATCTCACAAGCAAGGTCGATGCGACGCTTGGTCAATTCGTCTGCAGCATTCTTTCAGTTATTCTGAAAGTAGTCTTGTTGATTTCAGTTGCCTCGATGGTCGGCATCGAGACAACATCATTTGTGGCAGTACTCGGTGCTGCCGGCTTAGCTGTTGGCCTAGCTCTTCAAGGAAGCCTAGCCAACTTCGCCGGAGGCGTTGTCATTCTGCTATTCAAGCCTTTCAAGGTAGGAGACCTGATTGAAGCTCAGGGCTACATCGGAAGCGTATCTGAAATTCAGATTTTCAACACCATTCTAAAGACGGGCGACAACCGAGTCGTCATCATTCCAAATGGCTCTCTTTCGAGCAGCAGCATGGTGAATATTAATAAAGAAACTACTCGCCGAGTCGATCTGAGCTTTGGCATTGGCTATGGCGACGATATTGACCAGGCCAAGTCTCTGCTGAAGTCACTCGCCAGTCATGATGCCCGAGTACTCAAAGACCCGGCTCCTGTATTTGTCGTTGCAGAACTTGCCGACAGCTCGGTTAACTTTACAGTCCGCTTATGGGTCAACACTAGCGACTACTGGGGTGTATTCTTTGATATGCAAGAAGGCGTGAAGAAAGCATTTGATGCGCACGGCATTTCAATCCCCTACCCACAACAAGATGTATATATGCATCAAGTAGCATAAACAAGAGACATTACTCTAGTAAATCGCTAAGATACGGCCAAAATTGAATCGTATCTTAGCCAAGCTTTATGAAAGGAAGAAATACTATGCAACACCTTAAACTTGCCACAGCAATTGCTCTCATCTCTACAAGCCTAAGCGCCACAGTAAACGCTGAAGAGGTCTCTGAACCTAACTGGGATGCAACGGCTGAACTTGGTTTTGTGATGACCAGCGGCAACTCGGATACAGAAACACTAAATGCCAAATTTAATGCTTCAACTGAATACACTGATTGGAAGCACACACTTCAACTAGAGGCGCTTAACAGCTCATCAAATGACGTAAGTTCTGCAGAAAGATATTTTGCTGAAGCGCAGTCTGACCGAAAGCTCTCTGATAGAGCTTATGCGCTTGGCGTCATCTCGTGGGAAAAGGATCGCTTTAGCGGTTTTGACCATCAAACCTCTATCGCACTGGGTTTAGGCTATAAAGCTATTGCAGAAGATAATATGGAATTGAATTTCGAGCTTGCGCCTGGTTATCGTGTGATCGAAGACAACAATGGCAATAACGAAGAAGATAGCATTATTCGTGCAGCTGAGATCTTCTCTTGGAAATTCAATGAAACATCTAGCCTTGACCAGTTCCTGAATACAGAAGCCGGCGACAGTAACACTGTGACACGTTTTGGTATCTCCTTAACCAGTCAGGTGCAAGAAGCCTTGTCAATGAAGGTTGGTTACACCATTAAGCATAGTTCTGATGTTCCAGCAGGTGCTGATAAAACTGATCGTGAAACGTCTGTCACGTTAGTCTATAAGCTGTAGCATTACTTTTTATGTAGGCAGCGATGGTGCTAACCCGCCAGCGAGCCGCGCAAGGCTCTGCCTACAGCAGAAAAGAAAGTATCAATCTGAAATTTCAGATACAAAAAAGGCAGCTTAATCGCTGCCTTTTTTATTGAAGCTTGAAACGCTTACTTCAACAATTCTTTAGCTTGCTCAACCCAAGAGTCTGAGCCGCGTACTGATTTGAACTCAGCCAACTTATCGGCAGGTGCATTAACGATATCTTCCAAGCTATTAAATCCCGCTGCATTCAATTTCTTAACCGTCGCAGGGCCAACACCTTTCATCGAAGAAATACCAGACTTAGCTGCACCAGTGGCTTTCTTAGTTGCTGTTGACGCTTTTGCTTTAGCAGTAGTCGCCGCCTTCTTAACAGTTGCTTTGGCTTTTTTAGCAGGCGTCTTTGGCGCTGGCATAATCTTATCCGCCAGAGGAAGCTTGCTTAATGCATCTTCAAGTTGACCAACCAGCTTATTCTTAGTCTCTAGCAAAGCTTCAGCACGCTCTTCAAATTCTTTCTGCTGCTTATTTAGCTGCTTTTGATACTGCTTCTCGATTTTCTTCAACCACTTTGTTGCAGGCTTAGTCGCCTCTTCACGCAACTCGTTTACTTGTGCAGTCAAATCATCAACCTGCTTCTGTAAATCTTTCTTAGTTGAAGTAACTTTCTTGTTGATATCTTTCAACAAGTCATTGCTCAGCTCTTTAACCTGAGAAACTTTCTTATCAATCTTCTTTGACGTTTTACCCATGCTTCACCCCTATTAAAACTACAAACAAATTAAACAATAAATACTAAACAGTATAAAAGTTACACGTTTTTTTTAGAGCATAACAACTAAAATCACGTGCACTAATGGTATTTTTATAATTTCTAACATGGCAGATTCAACTAATCCAATTTGCCATGTTCTTTAATATAGTCCTTTACCAAGCTCTCAATTAGCTTTTGTATACTCGTTTCTTGCTCTATCGCAATAATCTTCAGTGCTTTCAATGTTTTCTTATCTAAACGTAGGGAGGTATTTTTCTTAGCCTTCTCTTTTTTCTCGGATGCATGCACTTGATCAAGCTGAGGAGTCTTAGCCGTACCTTTCGACACTGCATCGGTTTTCTTATCTGTACTCTTGCGACTCATAAAGAGACCCCTTGTCGTTTCACTACCCTATAAACGGCATAGTAACATCCATTCATCCATATTGCCGAGCACCATAAAAGGCAAAGGCGCGAATTATCGCGCCCCTACATTAGCTTCAAGATGGCACATTAAGCCTTCTTCAGCGCCTTTTTCAGCTTGCTGATTTTCTTAGTCTGCTTGGCTACTTTAGCTTTACGCGCTTTGATCTCTTTCTTGATAGATTTTGTTTTCTTAGACATGGTAAATCACCTTTCTTTGTGTAAATAACATTAATTGACGTAATGACGTCACTACGTCAATATCTATCCTAGACCTACATAACCGGAAATACAAAGTATTTGAACCTCAGGACTTAAATTGTCATCAAACTGTCACATAAGTCCTATTTAAATAGTCCGGTTGATTAAGCTGTATGCGAGTAGTTTCAAAATGACGAACAAGCAAGATTTTATAGAGAAAGAACTGAGTTGGCTGTCCTTCAATGAGCGCGTTCTACAGGAAGCCGCTGATGCAAATGTACCGATTGTCGAGCGGGTCAGGTTTCTCGGTATATATTCCAATAATATGGATGAGTTCTTCCGTGTTCGTGTCGCCGACGTAAAGCGAAAAATTTTTATTAAGAAAGACCAAGGCGAAGATGCCAGTGAAGATCGAGAATTACTTAAGAAGATTCAAAAGAAAGTCATCAAGCTAGGCGAACGGTTTGACGAAATCTATATTCA
>NZ_LWFZ01000767.1:0-1522 GCF_001635225.1 Oleiphilus sp. HI0086 | reverse complement strand
GCATCTTCGAAAGTGAGTGAAAAGGTGCTGAGGTCTCCGTGATCCAGGTGTTTGATGAGTGAAACCAGGATCGATGAATCTAAGCCGCCCGAAAGATAGGCTCCAACGGGGACGTCAGCCCTTAAACGAATGCGAACGGCTTCTTCTAGAAGTTCAGATACCTTCTGCGCTGCAATCTTTTCATCTACTATGTGTGGGGCGGTTCCAGATGAAAATGGATAATCCCAGTATTGGCGTCGCGTTAAGTTTCCTTTCTCAAAAACAACCTGCTCTCCTGGTTTAACCTCGTAGACATTCTCAAATGCTGTGTTAGGAGAGACAGGTGCCCAATAGCTAAGTATTTGGTCTAAAGAGTTTAGGTTTAGTTTTGGTGCTGAAGGAAGTGTACACAGTATGGCTTTAACTTCTGATGCAAAAGCGAGTGATTGTGCTTGCTGGCTATAAAATAGTGGAGATATACCTACCCGGTCACGAGTTAGAACGGCTCGTTGTTGTTTTTTATCCCAAAGTGCTATTGCGAACTGGCCGTTTAAGTGGTTAACAAAATCCAGGCCATATTCTTCGTAAAGGTGAACGATAACTTCGGTGTCGGTATGGGTATAAAATTGGTGGCCTTTAGCAATTAATACTTCTCGCAGTTCAGGGAAGTTGTATATCTCGCCGTTAAAACTAACCCAAACTGATTTATCTTCATTATGAATAGGCTGCTCACCACCCTGAATATCGATGATGCTCAAACGCGTATGAACCAATAAGGCTTGGCTATCTAGATAGTAAGCTTGTCCGTCAGGGCCTCGATGGCGTAATTGTCCTGCCATTTGCTTGGCAAGTGCATAGCGATCTTTTTCAAACGGGGGGAGGCCAAACAAACCTGCTATTCCACACATAGGTTAACTCTCGATGTCGCTGCTTGAACTTATATCAGAATTTGATTGTATGTGTAACTGGATTATTGTATCCAGCATACCTTGAGTTGGCGTTAAGTTACTTTGACACTTCAGGTTGCATTCTTTCGAGAGAGCAACAAGTTGTGATTCATGGATATCAAGATAGGATTTTTTTAATTGTGCTATCTTGCTTGATCCTATTGAATTTGCAAATTGCGCTCCATGTTTATACCAGTAATATACTACTCGGTGCGTTCTTCCTGCTTTAGCAAGCGCGATACGAATTCTTACGTTTGGGTGTAGATCACTTGTCCATGCATAATCATTGATTAGCTGCCATCTGTTCTTATCAAATATTGTGTTCTGGCTATTGGCCATTTCTACATTACTATTGTTTAGGTAGGTGAGGATGTATAGGTCGAGCTGGTCTCCGAAGGCTCCGTATAAGCCTCGCGTTAAATTGGTTGGTTGTGGAAAGTGAGGTTTCCAGTTGGTCGCTCGAGTTGTATCGAGTGTTAGGCCATTTAGTGTTTTTGGTAGCTTAGGTTGGCTTACCTGGTATTCTCTATTTTCTGGTGGGCTAAGTGCTAGTTGGGAAATGATTAGTAAAACTGTGCAAGCTGTTAACGAGAGAA
>NZ_LWFZ01000766.1:0-1260 GCF_001635225.1 Oleiphilus sp. HI0086 | reverse complement strand
CAAATAGCTAATAATACCTAGTAGCTGAGTCGCTAGCTTGTATGAGGGATAATCATTTAATATCTCGATCAAAGTTGCTTTAGACGCATCCAATTCGCCTGCTTGCATTTTCTCGACCGCAAGCTGATATTTCTCTTTTACTTCATTTGAACCCGGGAAGGCTTCGGATAACAGTTTGGTGTAAATATAGGCTTCGTTAGAACGGCCTTGGCGAGTCAAAACATAAGATAGCCGTTCTAATACAACGGCTTTTTCCGGCTCAATAATATCTGTATTATCCATAGTAGAAAGCAAATCGGTCAGAATATCTTCGGCCTGTTCCAGGTTCTGTTCACCAATTGCAATACCAGCCAATAGAATTCTTGCTTTACTAAAAGCCTTGGCACCCTTAGGTATGGAATTAAGCAAGCCTTTCGATTCTTTTACCTGGTTAGATCTTACTAAAGCAGTTGCTTTTCCTAGGGTAGCGAGGTCATTCCCTGCCTCGTCATTAAGAATTTTCTGATAGGCATTGACTGCTTGTTCAAGCTCGTTCAAACCTAACAAGTTATGCGCACGAAGCATTTGAAGCTCAACGCTATTGCCACTTAAGTGCTCATCCAGAACAAGCTCAGCAGATAAGTACTTGTGCTTACCTTGATAAGACTCAACCAGTGCGACATAGTAACTTTCATCCTTGTCGGTACTCACCTGCTCCAATAAGCTAAGCGCCGCGTCATATTGCCCTAATTTAATCAACATCTCGGCATATTGAACAATTGAAGAGGCTTCGCCACCCGACTTCTTCACCGCATTTTTATATTCAATTGTCGCGGCTTTATATTGACCTTGCTCGGCATAAGCTTTAGCTCTCGCTAGATGATTCGCGTTAAGCTCTTTCTGATCAGTTTCTCCGCAGGCAATCAACATACTTACTAATACAGCAGATATGAACAATCGCCCAACTTTATTAAACTTCATCCTTTAAACCCTATGATTAAAATTCCAGATTTTCACTGTAGCTAAGCTCTATATTCAAAGCAAGCCATTCTAGTGTTTGCTAGACATATCCACGCAAAACCAAGTAATCAAAAACTTCCTTTGCTGCACCTTCTATACTTAAAACACCCGCGTCAACCACGAGTTCAGGATCTTCGGGGGCTTCATATGTAGAGTCAATACCCGTAAAGTTTCGAATCTCTCCAGCCCTCGCCTTTTTATACAAACCTTTCGGGTCTCTCCGCTCACAAACACTAAGATCAGTACAAATATAAACCTCAA
>NZ_LWFZ01000765.1:0-7851 GCF_001635225.1 Oleiphilus sp. HI0086 | reverse complement strand
CACCCACAAAGTAGAAAAACAAGACTCATACACGCTAAAACTGGCAGAAACCTGGGGGCCTAATTTTCCTATTTTTGGTGACACCTCCAAGAATATGGCATCGATGGTCGAGAAGATGTCGAACGGTCGCTTAAAGGTCGTCATTCACTCTTCAAACAAGCATAAGTCTCCTTTTGGTATCTTCGATATGGTTAAGTCAGGCCAATACGATATGGGCCACTCTGCATCTTACTATTGGAAAGGTAAAGTGCCTGCCACCATGTACTTCACTACCATGCCTTTTGGTATGATCGCCTCCGAACAATATGCATGGTTTTACTACGGCGGTGGCATGGAATTAATGAATGAGCTATATGGCCAGTACAATCTCATGTCCTTCCCTGGCGGTAACACAGCTAACCAGATGGGCGGCTGGTTCCAGAAAGAAATTAATACTGTAGAAGACCTGCAAGGATTGAAAATGCGTATTCCTGGCTTCGCGGGTGAAGTCATTGCCAAACTGGGCGCCAAACCTACGAATATTCCCCCAGGCGAGTTATATACCGCACTTGAACGCGGCACCATTGATGCGCTCGAGTGGGTAGGCCCCTCTCTTGACCTGCGCATGGGTTTCCACAAAATTGCACCGTATTACTATACCGGTTGGCATGAGCCCGGTGCTGAACTTCAGTTCCTGGTTAACAAGAAGAAGTTTGAAGGCCTACCGGCAGATCTTCAAGAAATCCTTAAAACAGCTATGAAAGCTTCCTCATACGATATGTATGCGCAAGCTATGCATGAAAGCGCTAAGAACTGGGCAACGATTAGTACCGAATATCCGAATATTCAAGTTAAAACCTTCCCTACTGAAGTACTTGCTGCGATGCGTCAGGCAAATGAAGACCTGCTAGCCGAAAGCGCCTCTAAAGATGAGTTCGCTGCGCGAGTGCTTAAGTCTCAGAAAGAGTATCTGGAAAAAGCACGTGCCTGGACCAATATGTCTGATAAGGCCTATTTAGATAGCACAGCCCCCTAAGATAAGGTCTGCACGTTAATACTATGCAAGTAATTCTAGCCCTGGATACTCTGTTTAAAAGCATTGCGCGTTTATGCGGAGTACTCTCGGCTAGCGCCATGCTCTTACTACTCATCAACGTTTTCTACGATGTGGTCATGCGCTATGGCTTTAATGATGTATCGATCGGTATGCAGGAACTGGAGTGGCATCTCTTCTCTTGCGTGTTTCTACTAGGTATTCCCTATGCGATTCAAGAAAATGCCCATGTCCGCGTGGATATTTTCTATGATCACTGGCAAGACCAGACCAAGGCCTGGATTAACCTCTTAGGTACGCTCATTCTTATCCTTCCCTTCATTATACTTGTGACTCACTTTAGCCTTGGTTTTGCTTATGAGTCTTATCAAATGGGTGAAGGCAGTGGTGACCCGGGCGGCCTACCTCATCGCTGGTTAATCAAGAGCCTGATGCCTTTGTCTTTTATACTGATTGGTTTGGCAAGTTTAAGCATGATCACTCAGGCTCTCCGTGTAATCGTTGGGAAAGAAGCTTACCCAAGAAGCAAAGAGGTCGGCTTGTCATGAGCGGTATCGTCATGTTCGTGGTTGCCCTGCTAATGCTGATGCTGGGCTTTCCCGTCGCCTTTACTTTTGCAGGAGTGGCTCTGGCATTTGGTATTTGGGCAGAGGGTTTTGAGCTGTTTGCTTTTATGCCCTACCGCATACAGAGCATTATGGAAAATACCATTCTGATGGCTATTCCCTTGTTCATTTTTATGGGCGTCATACTCCAGAAAACCAAGCTGGCTGAGCAACTCCTTGAATCGATGGCACAGTTATTCGGCAGACTCAATGGTGGCGTAGCCATTAGCACCATACTCGTCGGCTCTTTGCTCGCCGCCTCAACCGGTGTAGTCGGTGCCAGTGTGGTTGCGATGGGTTTGATATCCCTGCCTTGCATGCTCAAGTATAACTACGATAAACAACTCAGCTGCGGCACCATTTGCGCATCGGGCACCCTTGGTCAAATCGTGCCGCCTTCTATTATTTTAATTATTCTTGGCGATGTACTGGGTTTACCTGTTGGCGACCTGTTTAGAGCCGCTGTTGCGCCGGGGGTTTTGCTGATAGCTCTTTACATTGGCTACATAGTATTTGTAACAAGTCGAAACCCGGCCTTGGCTCCTGCTATGCCTATTTCAGAGGAAGATAAGAGCGAACAAATACGCAAAGCCTTATTAGCCATTATTCCTCCCTTAGCGCTGATTTTTGTTGTACTCGGTTCTATTTTTGCCGGTATTGCTACACCAACGGAAAGTTCAGCATTAGGTGGTATTGGTGCGATATTTCTGGTTCTACTCTACAAGCAGTTTAATTTCCAGATGCTCTGGGATAGCGCTAAGGAAACCGTCAACGTCACAGCAATGGTGTTCGCTATTCTGATCGGTGCCACGGCCTTCTCTATGACCTTCAGCTATTCTGGCGGCGATATGATACTGGAAGAATGGTTGTTGCAACTTCCAGGCGAAAAATGGGGTTTCTTGATTCTCACTATGTTGGTCATTCTGATTCTAGGCTTCTTTATCGACTTTGTTGAAATCTCTTTTATTATCATCCCTGTTCTGGCACCTATCGCAGAAACCCTAGGTATCAGCATGCTTTGGTTTGCAATTCTGATTGCAATGAACCTGCAAACCAGCTTCCTCACCCCTCCCTTTGGCTTTAGTTTGTTCTATTTAAAGGGTGTGGCACCGCCGAGCATCAAAACCAGTGATATCTACCGTGGTGTAATGCCATTTATTGCGATTCAGGTAAGCGTTCTTTTGGTCTTATTGATCAAACCAGAATGGTTCGGACTTTAAGTAGAATCTTATAAGCCAAGCCTAAGTTTGTGAACTAGTCAAAAATTTCGTTTATTTTTCCTCTCATGGTCTATTCTTAAAAGTAGGACTTAATAGCGCTTATCAAAACGGGATTGAAATGATGGTTACCACCTGCCCTCAGTTTACTGAGCTAGACAATGAAATAACGCAAGATTTTGCAGAGTGTTTACAAGAGAATATTGAGCAGATCGAAGCTTGTATCGCATTACTTGATAACTCAAAAGATCCGGAACTTGTTCATCGCCTTTTTAGAGACATTCACTCTCTAAAAGGTAATTGCCGTATGGTATTTCTCGACCCCTTGGTCGAAACAATTCACGCTCTCGAAGAAATCGTCTCTGACATGCGCCAAGGCCAGCGTACCTATCTTCCTATGTACGGCGAATTTATCTTTGCCATCGTTATTCGTATACGGGATATGATCAATACACTGATTAGTGATGGCCAGGTAGAAGGTACGCCTCAGGCGACCATGCTTAAGGTTATCGAAGATGTCAGAGGCTGCACTGCAGGCCAGGACCTGAAAGCACTTGATAAAGCAATGGACCAGCTGGTCGGGGCGAAGAAAAGTAGCACTGAAGAAGAAAAACCCGGCAGTATCGCGCTGAGCCTTGAGCATCAGGACAACCCTGACTTAGCATTTTTTAGAAAGCTTGCCTTACAGCTAGATGACTTAGGCATATACAAACAAGGTAGAACAGATTCCATTCTAGAGTTGTGCTTATCTACCAACAAAGACCTTGAAGAGCCTATCGATACAGACCAATTAACTGCTGCAGTCTATCTTCACGATATCGGCATGTCTTTAGTCTCGCCCGACATACTTAATAAGCCTAGCAAACTAAGCGACCAGGAATTTCGTACTATTCGCGGCCATATAGAGATGGGCTCAGAATTTCTAAGTCGTATGGAAGGTTGGACAGAAGCCGCCACGATGGTTGCTCAACACCATGAGCGATATGATGGTAAAGGCTACCCAAAGAATTTGGCAAACGAACAAATACACCGTGGTGCTATGTTAATCGCTTTGGCGGACACCTTCTATGCAGTAACCAACGAACGTGCAGATAGAAGCTACAAGAAGTCTCTGTTCAGTGCTGTCACACTCATTAATGGCGAAAGTGGCACGCAATTTCACCCTACCTATGTCGAAGCTTTTAACGAAACAGTTAGGCATCATTACGTCACTCGCAAAAATATGACATAAAATAGTACCCTAAACAGTAGCGCTGGTTACCAAGCGTTACTGTTTAATAAATGACCTGCTCGACTTCCCGCGCTATCATTAAAAAATAGCTATCTCGGCGGGAGCAATCATCATGACTATTTCACTCAACGGCGGCATTGGCAGCCCTCAAAGCCTTTCCAGTGCGTCCCAAACTGATAGACAACTGCAGCAGCTCAGTTCAGGAAGCCGGATTAATAGCGCAGCTGATGATGCAGCAGGCGCAGCAATATCTGAACGCTTGAATAGCCAACTAGGTGCTTTTGATGCAGGCATCCGTAACGCCAATGACTCCATTTCCGCAATTCAGGTTGCCGACGGAGCACTGAAAAGCCTTAACGATAACATTGGTCGTATACAAGAGTTGACGATTCAAGCTGGTAACGGTGCGCTATCCACACAAGACCGACAAGCCTTGCAAGAAGAAGCAAATCTCTTGATTGAAGACTCAAATAGCATTCTCGAAAACACTAACTTCAATGGCAAGGCCCTACTCAGTGGTGAACAAGACTTCAATATTCAACTGGATCAACCAGGAAAGAGCATTCAACTCGAAGGCAAAGACTTAGCCAAAGAGATCAAAGAATTAGGCTTTGAAGACGTAGACTTAAGTTCAGCTGAGCAAGCTAGCAAGTCATTAGAAACCTTAAACCAAGCATCTGAGCTAGTACTATCCCGCCAATCAGAACTTGGTGCCGTTAGCAATCGAGTCGAGAGTTCGATCGATAATATCGCCATATCCAAAGTTAATACGGCTGAAGCGAGGAGCCGAATCAGTGACACTGACTATGCTCAGGTGGCCTCAGACCTAGCTGCGAGCCAAATAAGAGATCAGGTACAGATCGCCGTACAAGGACAAGCGAATAGTCAACGTGGCGCTGTGTTACAGCTTTTATCCTAACTTTCAATCGCACTTGAGCTAAATCTGCGCTACACTCGCGCCCGAAATCTAGTGAGGGCTTCATCTATTAGTCACATTCTATAGATAGACTGCCATTCCATCTCACTGAAAGCTCCTTTATATCGTCTCACCAGTAAAGGAAAAATTACTAAGGAAGGTAAAATGAAACATATAAGTCGCGCGGTCGCGCTAGTTCTATTTAGCTTGATCACCATACAAGCTCATGCAAACCCAATAGTTACCGAAATCCCAGAACCAACGACACTATCATTGATAAGTATCGGTTTAATTGGTCTAGGTTTGGCACGTCGTAAAGTTAAAAGCACTGACAAAGCGGGAACTCAGTAGCCTTACATCAAGCTGGAATTCGACGCTATTCTACAGCCACGCTTTGTTTCTCTGCCTCTGCCGGCTTTGCACATCTAAGGGCAAAGGGCTCAAATACAGCACCAAGTAGTAATTGATCTTCATACATACTTGCCACACTCGTGCCTGAAATCAGCTCGCCACTATCATAGTAAATCGACTCGGCCTGCATCTTTTCACCAGACACATCTATTTTAAATGCTTGAGATGGAGAAAGGTGGCTTTCATCATGCATATGAGCCGTAAACTCAAAGACTTTCGGATGACCGGCTGTGAGCAGGTGTTGATCATCCAACCACTCAAGATTATCAACAGCCATGGGGATGTAAACCGTATCAATTAAGTGCCAGGACAGCATATCCTGTCCTTTCATATAGCGAGACACTTGATTCGCTGTGGTTTCAGCTACAAACAGGGTTTTCTGGTCTGCAGACAAAGTCACCCCATTCGTATAACGAAGGCCATCGATCACTGTATGCCCCTGCTCTCCATCAAAATATACCAGCGAAGACAACGCCAGCCCGGCATAGTCCTCTACAATCTCCATCACGCTATGACGCGGGTTGCCATGATCGTTTGATACAAAGAAACGGTCTTTCCCCACAACAGCGATATCATTAGGCGAGATTAACTCTGGAAATGGAATACGTCGGCGTAGCTTTAAGTTACCATCAGGAAGAATGCTAAATACATCAATCTCATGTGTCTGCATATCAAGATGATTTACCGCATAGAGCTCTATCGCCTTTCCCTGAACGCCATCTTGTTGTTCAAAGCGCAGAGCAATTCCATGAGGATGAAAAGCCCCTTTCATTTTGACCATCAACTGCTTTGGTTTCGAGTTTGGATCACTGAGATCCAGAGTCCAAATACCACCGTTTTCATAGGACTTTAAGTCTTTATCCAAAAAAGCCTGGCGACGGTCATCGGCTGAAATATAAGCCAGCTTTTGCACTCGATCGACCGTGATATCCTCTGCTCCAATAGGACCTGCTAGCTTTTCACACTGCCCAAAAGGCTGACTTTCTTCAACACTACGGAAGACCCCTGCATCCTTAGCGATACCCGCGGCGTGAAATATCACCAGTACTAAAATAAGTAGTAAGATTTTTGTTCGAGTCTTCTTAAGCATTTCTTAGATATCCAGTTTTTATTATTACTTATAACGAGCTAGGCAGTTTACCAGTAAAAATCATACTTTGTACTTTCAAAAATGAATACCCTGCCATCGATTATGCGTATAATGCCGCCCATTGATTTGAATTTACGCAAAATAGTAATTACAGGAGAGCTACAATGCTAGAAGTTAACGAATATTTTGATGGCAAGGTTAAATCGATTGCCTTTGAAAGCACTACTCTGCCAGCAACAGTAGGCGTTATGAAAGCAGGTGAATATACCTTCGGTACCAGCCAGAAAGAATACATGACAGTTGTCAGTGGCGAACTAATTGTAAAACTACCAGGCTCAGAAGAATTTGTTTCATTTAAAGACGGAGAGACTTTTACCGTTGAAGCAAATCAGTCCTTCGACCTGCAAGTTCCTACAGATACCGCTTATCTTTGTAAGTACGAATAAACAGAATCTATTTAATAAGCCTCTGTGGTGGATTCGTTTTTGGGGTTTTGGTCTTGAAAGATTAAGCCCCTTAAGCACGGAGCGCTTTGCTGTACAGAGGAATAATGCTTATCTGTATCGGCTCAAACCCGACCTTACAGTTTGAGTTTCAAATCACGACATAGTCAAACAACAGCAAAGTCCGCAAAGCTGTCGCTCGACAGGTTAGTTATGATTAGGATAAAACAGCCAAATTCAGCACCTGAAAGGGACTCTTATCTCAACACATCTTTCCTTCTAGCTTTAATACTTGGCTTAGACTGCATTTCTAATACAAAGCAAAAAGCCATGATTGATGATTGAGTTAATTGCGTATTTAATTACACTCCTCCCTTAAATAAATATAGTCAAAACTAATCATTAGGATCACAGATGATTCGAACTAAGAAAGTAGGTGGTAAGCTTGCGGTCAAAGGAATAGACACTGGCAGAGCACTATTTGGAGTTGTTGCAATACCTGTTTTTTTTGTCTTGTATTTACTCACATTTGTTTTAATAGAGCAAAATCAGCTAGTTGGCGATAATATAGAATTTTCCTTGATAGTTGTTCTACTACTTATGGTTGTAGCTTTTTTTCTATCACTTCATAGCTACAGAAGGTCAGCAGGACTAATATTCCTTTTCAATAAGAGCAATGGAATTGTTGAAGTTTTTAGACATAAAGGATTAGTCTCTAAGTATTCACTAGGAAGAAATGTGAAATTAAAGCTTCAACGCGCACAGGGCATAGTGAGGAGAATTGATGGAGGGAGTGAAAGGCTACTTACGTACCACGCTGTATTAATTGGTAGCAAGGGTGAAGTATGGATCGGTGCTTCGGCTTTCACACAGAGAGGGCTATTAAAAAAAGTTAGAGTCATCTG
>NZ_LWFZ01000764.1:0-1313 GCF_001635225.1 Oleiphilus sp. HI0086 | reverse complement strand
ATCTCTAGCTTAAGGCCGCTTTCGGGCAACTGCTCGCCATCCAGATAGGCTTGGCCATCTTTCATTTCAAGACGTCCATCGATAAACCACTTAACCGCAATGGGGTAAATGATGTGTTCCTTTTCAAGTACTCGGGTGGCAAGTGTTTCTTCAGTATCCTGATTTAAGACTGGTACAATAGCCTGGATGATGTTCGGGCCGCTATCAAGCTCAGCGGTAACAAAGTGAACACTCACGCCGTGCTCTTTGTCTTTTGCTTCAAGCGCACGCTTATGAGTATGTAGGCCGGGATATTTAGGCAGAAGAGAGGGGTGAATGTTGAGCATTCTTCCTTCAAAACGGCGGACAAAATCATCGGTTAAGATACGCATAAAGCCCGCTAATACCACGAGATCCGGTTGATGCTTCTCAATCGTCTTAATCAGCTCTGCATCAAAAATCTCTCGTTGAGCGAATTTTTGATGTTCGATGACATGAGTATCAATCTCAGCTTTCTTAGCTCGCTCTAGGCCCTTAGCATGGGGCTTATTGGAAATAACAGCGCTGATCTTTCCAGGGATTTCTTCACGTTGATAGGCGTCGATTAAGGCTTGAAGGTTGCTGCCGCTACCCGATATCAAAACAACGACAACAGGATCTCGTCCTTCCATTACTAAGCGCCTAGTCCATTTAGTTGGACTTGCTCTTCGTCGGAAGATGTGTCGGCAATTTCACCAATTACCCAAGCACTTTCGCCTTCAGCTTCTAAAAGCTTGATGGCTGATTCTTCTGAACCGGCTGGAACGGCGATGATCATGCCAACACCGCAGTTGAAGGTGCGATACATTTCAACAGGATTTACGTTACCTGCTGATTGAAGCCATTTGAATACTTCAGGCAATTCCCAGCTCTGGGTCTCGATGACTGCTTTAGTTCCTTCAGGTATTACGCGAGGAATATTCTCAAGTAAGCCACCGCCCGTGATATGTGAAAGGGCATGCACCTCACCTTCTTTGATCAATTTAAGAAGAGATTTAACGTAAATCTTTGTTGGCTCAAGCAAGGCCGATTTTAGGTCGGTATCGCCAATTTCCTGGTTTAGGTCAGCGTTTGATACTTCTATAATCTTGCGAATTAAAGAGTAGCCATTCGAGTGTGGACCTGAAGAAGCGAGGCCAATTAACTTGTCGCCAGCCTTAACTTTGGTGCCATCTATAATCTCAGACTTCTCAGCAATGCCAACGCAAAAACCAGCCAAGTCATAATCTTCGCCTTCGTACATGCCGGGCATTTCAGCAGTTTCACCGCCGACTAGTGAGCAACCAGATAGGTCG